>JASHUO010000097.1 GCA_030039975.1 Alphaproteobacteria bacterium | reverse complement strand
AACGTCCCAACACATTCGACTGACATCGTAATTTTCTTCATCCGGCGGGGATGTCTGCCCCGCTGCGGCACTAGAATGCACGTGCGCGTGTAAACCGGAGCAGGACCGGATGCCGGTCCTGCTGCCGGGAGTTGCCGGTTGTTCGTGGGGGCTCCGATCTACGCGCACGCCATCCGTCTGCTTCGTCGCGGGCCAGCGACCCCGCACGATCCGCTTGCGGCCGCGGCCGGCATGAGGCGGCGCCCAGATCGCCGCGCGCGACCGAGCCCGGCCGGCGCCGAGTCGGCCTTTCGCGCCGCCCTAGCGCTGCACGAGATGGGGCTGCTGGCCGAGGCGGCCAGGCTCTATCGGGAGGCGCTGGCGCTGGACCGCGACCATTTCGGGGCGCTCTATCATCTCGGCGCGCTCCGCATTCAGCAGCGCAAACCGCGCGAGGCGGCGGCGCTGATCCGCCGGGCGCTCAAGCAGAACCCGCGCTCGGCCGCGGCACATAACGGCCTCGGCATCGCGCTCGAGGCGCTGCAGCGTCACGATGCCGCTGTCGCGAGCTACGACCGGGCGCTGGCCATCGCCCCAAACTACGCCGAGGCCCACAGCAACCGCGGCAACGCGCTGCAGGCGCTCAACCGGCCGGTCGAGGCCGTGATCAGCCACGAAGCGGCGCTCGCCGCCCGCCCCGACTACGCCACGGCGCACTACAATCTCGCGATCGCGCTGCAATCGCTGGGCCGTCTTGCCGACGCGGTCGATCACTACCGGCGGGCAATCGAGCTGCGGCCGGACCATGCGGAGGCCTACGACAATCTCGGCAGCGCGCTCCACGCGCTCGGACGGCACGCGGACGCCATCGCTTGCTACAAAAAGGCGCTCACGCTCAAGCCTGACAGCGCCTCGATGCACAACAATCTCGGCATGGCGTATCGCACCGTCGGCCGTGCCGAGGAGGCGGTGCCGCACCACGTCAAGGCGCTGGTCATCGATCCCGGCCGCGTCGAGGCCTACAACAACCTGGGTCTCGCGCTGCACGCGCTCGGCCGCTGGCACGAGGCGATGGACGCCTACGCCAAGGCCTTGTCGCTCCGCCCCGACAGTGCTGAGGCGCTCCACTACCTCGGCCACACGCTGCAGGCGCTGGCGCGCCATGACGAAGCCGCCGCGTCCTACAGGGCAGCGCTGGCGATCCGGCCGTCCTACGCCGAGGCGCGCAACGATCTGGGCAACGTCCTGCAGGTGCTGAGGCGTCCCGCCGAGGCGATCGCCTGCTACGAGGCGGCGCTGGCGCAGCGGCCGGACTTTGCCGACATCCACAACAATCTCGGCGTGGTGCTGGAATCCGTCGGCCGGATCGAGGAGGCGCGGCAGGCCTATGAGCGCGCGGTCGCGCTGGCGCCCGGCCGGCCGGCCTTCTATCGCACCTTGGTCGACCTCGCGCCCCTCCCCGCCGGCGACCCGCGGCTGTCCAGCCTGGAAACCCTGGCGCAGGATATGGACGCGCTGTCGGAAAGCGAACGCATCGAGCTGCATTTCGCCCTCGGCAAGGCGCTGGCCGATCTCGGCGAGCCGGGCCGCGCTTTCGATCATTACCTGGCAGGCAACACGCTCAAGCGGTCGCGGATCGACTATGACGAGGGCGCGACGTTGCGCGAGCTCGAGCTCATTCCGGCGATGTTTACGGCGCCGGTGCTGCGCGCGCGGCAAGGGCTCGGCCACCCGTCACCCGTGCCGGTGTTCATCGTCGGCATGCCGCGCTCGGGCACGACGCTGATCGAGCAGATCCTCGCGAGCCATCCGCAGGTCTTCGGCGGCGGCGAGATGATGGAGCTCAACACCGCGGTGGCGGGCCTCGCTCGCAGCGATGCCATCGCGCCTCGGTATCCCGAGGGGGTCGCGCAGTTGAGCGGCGAGGATCTCTATCGGCTCGGCGCGGAGTACCTTGAACGGGTGTGCCGTCTCGCGCCGCAGGCGGAGCGGATCACCGACAAGATGCCGGCGAATTTCCGCTTCGTCGGGCTGATCCATCTGGCGCTGCCCAATGCTCGCATCATCCATGTGCGCCGCGATCCCGTTGATACCTGCCTGTCCTGCTTCACCCGGCTCTTCGCTCACGACCAGCCGCACACCTACGAGCTCGGCGAGCTCGGGCGCTACTACCGTGCCTATGCGGCGGTGATGGCGCACTGGCGCACCGTGCTGCCGCCGGGGGTGATGCTCGAGGTCGAATACGAGGCGCTCGTCGCCGACACCGAGGCCGAGACGCGGCGGATGCTCGCCCATTGCGACCTGCCCTGGGACGAGGCCTGCCTCGCCTTCTATCGGAATGGGCGGCAGGTGCGCACCGCCAGCGCCAGCCAGGTGCGGCGGCCGATTTATCGCGGCGCGATCGGCCGGTGGCAGCCCTATCGCGACCGGCTGGAGCCGCTGCTGCGTGCTCGGCGTCGACGGCCAGGGGTAACCTGCCCGCCGGGGCTTGCCACGGATGGATCCTCTATTGGGTTTTGACCCTCGTATAGTCAAAGACGCCGGCGGCTTAGTCGGGTCCTACCCTGGCGCCAAAGATCGCCGTCGCAGCGTGTCCATGCGAGAAATTCGGGCTCAGCCCCGCGATCCGTTCCGCGAAGAGCGCGCGCTCGCCGCGCGCCGCGGCGCGGAAGCCGCTCGGCGACACGCCGGCGGCGCGGCGGAAGCTGCGCACGAAATTCGAGAGATCGGCAAAGCCGACAT
>JASHUO010000096.1 GCA_030039975.1 Alphaproteobacteria bacterium | reverse complement strand
ACCCGCTGGAGCTGCGGGCGGAGAGCACGCTCGGCATCGCCGGTCTCGTCGAAGCGGCGCGCGCCGGCAACGTGACCATCGCCAACGCCCTCGGCAGCGGCATCCTCGAAGGCATGGCGTTCAAGCCATTCCTTCCGGGGCTCAGCCGGGCGCTGCTCGGCGAGACGCTGCAGCTGCCCGACGTCGCCAGCTGGTGGTGCGGCGGCGTACGCGAGCGCCAATACGTCGCCGATCACATCGACCGCCTCGTGATCAAGCCGGCCTTTCCCGCACTGGGTGTTGAACCCGTCTTCGGCGCCGAGCTGAGCCAGGCCGAGCGCGCCGCTTTGCTGGCGCAGATCGCCGAGCGGCCGCTCGACTTCGTCGGCCAGGAGCGGGTCGAGCTCTCCACCGTTCCGGTTCATGCCGACGGCAAGCTGGTTCCGCGACCGCTCGTGCTGCGCGTCTTCGCCGCCGCTTCCGGCGACGGTTTCGTTGTCATGCCGGGCGGGCTCACCCGCACCTCGCCCGTCGGTGGCGGTCCTATCGTGTCGATGCAGCAGGGCGGCGGCTGCAAGGACACGTGGATCGTCGGCGCTGCGGCGCCGGGCACGCGTGCCGCCGAGACCGAATCGGCCAAGATCGTTTCGCTGCGCAGCGGCGCCGCGGAGCGCCATCCCGCGGCCTCGCTGCCGAGCCGCGCCGCCGATGGGCTGTTCTGGACCGGCCGTTATGTCGAGCGCGTCGGCAGCGGCGCGCGACTGCTGCGCTCGCTCCTGCTCGGCATCACCGACGCCGCCAAGCTCTGGACGATGCAGGAGATCGAGCCCGCCCTTGCTTTCGCCACCGCGGTCGGTCTGCTGCCGCCGGTCGATCTGGTCGGCGCGCCGCCCACCCTCTCCGAGCTCGTCGCGCTGATCCGGACGGCCGTCGCCGACCAGGCGCATCCCAGCAGCGTCGCCGCCAATCTGCAGCGGCTGGTTGCGGCGGCGCGCGGCGTGCGCGATCAGCTGCCGCCCGGCTGCTGGCAGATCATCGGCGATGTCGCGCGCAAATCGGCGATCGAAGGCAGCCGCGCCGTTCCCGCGCGCGTCCTGCTGCGGCTCGACGAGATGGTCGCCTTCACCGCTGCGTTCTGGGGAACGGTCGACGACATGATGGAGCGCGACGCCGGCTGGCGCTTCCTCGATCTCGGCCGGCGGCTGGAGCGGGCGGTCAATCTCGTCGCCCTGTTTCGCGCCGCGTCGCGCATCGCGCAGCGCAGCGGAGGCGAGCCGCACGCGGGCGGCGACGAGGCGCTGCTCGCCGCGGTGCTGACGGCCGTGGGCGCGCACCGCTTCCTGCCCGATGCCGCCGCCGGCGAGCGCGAGACGGCGTCGGGTGTCTCGGCCGGCCTCCTCAACGCCAGCGATCCCCTCAGCATCGCTTTTCAGCTCGCCTCGATCGCCGGGCATTTGCGCGCCCTGCCGCAGGCGGAGCACATCGCCAGCGGCGATCCTCAGGGTGTCGCGCAATCGCTGGCACTGACCCAGGCAGCGCAAGCGGTCCTGTCCGGCGCGATGGGGACCGCCTCGCGCCAGGACGGAGCAACGCCCCTCGCCGCGCTGGATGCGGCGCTCGCGCCGCTGACCAATCTCCTTCCCGAAATCTCCAACGCGCTGACGCGCGTCTATTTCACCCATGCCTTCGCCCGTCCCGCCTGACGCCGCCCGGCGCCATCGCGTGCGGCACGTCACGCGATACGAATATCAGGAGAGCGTCGAGCTCGCCCAGCATGTGCTCCATCTCGAGCCGCGGGCGCTGCCGCTGCAGCAGAGGGTGTCGTGGTCGCTCGCCGTCTCGCCCGAACCGTCGGTGATGGCACAGCACAGCGACAGCTTCGGCAACCCCGTCACCTATCTCGCGCTGCAGGAGCCACACGCCTCCTTGGAGATCGTCTCCGAGATGGAAGTCGAGGTGCATCGGATCGCGGCGGACCCTGCCCTGGCGACGCCCTGGGAAACCCTCAGCGCGGCGCTTGCCGCGTCGGCGGATCCGGCCGCGCGCGATGCCGCCACGTTCGCTTACGCCTCGCCGCGGGTTCCCCTTCTTGCGGCGCTGCGCGCGTACGCCGGCCAATCCTTTTCGCCGGGGCGGCCGATCGGCGAAGCGGCGCTCGATCTCGTGCACCGCATCCACGCCGATTTCGTCTTCGATCCCATTGCGACGACCGTCTCGACGCCGCTGGCCGAGGTGCTGGAGCGTCGCCGCGGCGTGTGTCAGGACCTCGCCCATGTCGTCATCGGCTGTCTGCGCGCGCTCGGCCTCGCGGCGCGGTATGTCAGCGGCTATATCCGCACCATCCCGCCGCCGGGCCAGGCGAGGCTGCGCGGCAGCGACGCCTCCCACGCCTGGGTCGCGCTCTGGTGCGGCGGCGCGTGCTGGCTCGATCTCGATGCGACCAACGACCAGGCGGCGACGCTCGACTACGTCACCGTCGCCTGGGGACGCGACTATGACGATGTCAGCCCGGTGCGCGGCGTCCTCTTCGGCGGCAGCAGCCACACCCTCCAGGTGATGGTCGATGTCGAGCCGGAGCCGGTATAGAGCACCGTTCGGTCAGGCAGAAACAAACCATCTCGCCTTACCCGCGAAAGGGGGCAGAGCGTCAGCCGAACCGGCGCGGCCGCAGCCCCGCCTGGAACCAGGTAATCATCGAATAGATGTCATAGACTGGCAGGCCGACCGCTTCCTGCAGCGCCGCCGCATAAGGCGGCATGTTGGTGCATTCGAGAACGACGGCGCCGATATCGGGATGCCTTGCGACCAGCTCCCTCCCCGCCTCCACCACATCCTGCTCGGCCAGCGCCACATCCAGATCGTCTTTCTCGGCCTTGATCAGCACGCGGAAAAATTCGCGACCGCCCTCGGTGCCGATCACGGGCGTGTCGAGCGGCACGCCCGCGCCGGCGAGATGGGCGCGGGTGAGCGTCGCACCGGAGATGGTGACGATGCCGACACGCTTGCCCGGCGGCAGTGTCGCTTGCACCCAGGGCACCTGCAGCAGCGACGAGGTCGCGACCGGAACGGCGATGGCAGCGGCCATCTCCTTCTGGAATAGCGACAGGAAGCCGCAATTGGTGGTGATCGCTTCGGCGCCGAGGCGGACGAGATCCTTGCCGGCATCGATGAAACTCGGCAGCAGCCCCGCCGCGCCGTTCAGCACCACCTTCTCCGGGCTGGCGCCGGTCACCACGCGGTAAAGGACAGGAAACGGCCAGGTCGTGGCGTTGCCCATGTCCCC
>JASHUO010000095.1 GCA_030039975.1 Alphaproteobacteria bacterium | reverse complement strand
AGACTATCCGGTGGACACCCGAGGGAGAGCCAGGGGCGGCACCGAGCCGAGAACCTGGGGGAAGATCGTCGCCCGCTGGGGCGATCCTTGCGCTCGGCTATGTGCTGCTGGCGTGTGCAGACCGAAGGCGCCGACGTGGCACCTATTTGGTACCTGACGCCATTTGGGTTGACGTTCTGCGCCCCTAAGTCATTGTTATTATGGTGCCGACGCGCAGGTTCGAACTGCGGACCTACTGATTACGAATCAGTTGCTCTACCACTGAGCTACGTCGGCGCCAGAAGCGGCGGACCTTACCTCTGCGGCTCCGGCGGCGTCAACCGGACGGGCGCGCCATGGGGGCGGCCGCCTTCGCCGACCGCGCTCAAAGCCCCCTCCCTTGACATGGGAGTATATGCGCCTACATCTGTGCATATGCGCCTATTCGCCGATGGGCGTGGGGAGGTGGATCATGAGCGCGGGCGTGGTCATCGAGCGAGAGGCGACCGGCCCGGCGCCAAAAAGCCGGCCAAGACTGCGACCGAAGAAGCTGGCGCTGTCCGCGCTCGCCCTGGCCCTGGCCGTGGGCGGCACCTTGTTTGGCTATGATTGGTGGACGGAGGGGCGCTTCGTCGAAAGCACCGATGACGCCTATGCCGGCGGCAATGTCACGCCGATCTCGCCGCATGTGTCGGGCTTCGTGGCGCAAATCCTGGTGGCGGACAATCAGTATGTGCACGCCGGCGATCTCATTATCCGGCTCGACGATCGCGACGTGCAGGCGGCGCTCGACCGCGCCACCGCCATCGTCGGCGAGCGCGAAGCGACGCTGACCAGCTTGCAAGCGAAGTATCTGCTGCAGCAATCGACCATCCGCCAGGCGGCCGCGGATGTGTCGGCCAAGACCGCACAAGCCGACTTCGCCCGGCAAGACAACATCCGCTATCGCCAGCTGCTGCAAGCCACGGTCGGGTCGCAGCAGAACGCGCAAAAGGCCCTTGCCGTCGACCAGGCGGCACAAGCGGCCGTGCTCTCCTCCCAAGCGGGGCTCGACGCCGCCAAGCAGCAGCTTGACGTGTTGAATACGGAGATCGCCGAGGCACGCGCCGCCGTGGCGCAAGCCCAGGCCGATCGGCAAACCGCCCGCCTCAACCTCGGCTACACCCAGATCCGCGCGCCGATCGACGGCTATATCGGCAACCGCGCCGCGCAAGTTGGCGCCTATGTCTCGGAGGGCGCCTATCTCGTCACCATCATTCCGGCGCAAGGGTTGTGGGTCGATGCCAATTTCAAGGAGGACCAGCTCGCGCGGATGGTGCCGGGCGAAACCGCCACGATCGTCGCCGATGTTCTGCCGGGGCATGCGTTTCAGGGCCACGTGCTCAGCCTCGCCCCCGCCACGGGCGCGATCTTCAGCGTGATCCCGCCGGAGAACGCCACCGGCAACTTCACCAAGATCGTCCAGCGCGTCCCGGTCCGCATCGCGCTCGACCCGGGCGACCCGATGTTGAGCCTGATTCGGCCGGGCCTCTCGACGACCGTGAGCATCGACACGCGCTCGGACCCGGGGAGGGCCAAATGACCGCCGCGCCCGCGCCTCGAAGCTGGGTCAGGGACCTCCTTCCCTTCGTCGTGATGTGCGTCGGGATGTTCATCGCGCTGCTCGACATCCAGATCGTCGCGTCGTCGCTGCAGGATATCGGCGGCGGGCTCTCCGCGGCCCAGGACCAGATCAGCTGGGTGCAGACCGCTTATCTCATCGCCGAGATCATCATGATCCCGCTGTCGGGCTGGCTGACGCGCGTGTTCTCGACGCGCTGGCTCTTCGCCGCGTCGGCCGCCGGCTTCACCGTGACCAGCCTCTTCTGCGGCCTTGCCTGGAACATCGAGAGCATGATCCTCTTCCGCGCGCTGCAGGGCCTGCTCGGCGCGTCGATGATCCCGACGGTCTTCACCTCGTCCTTTCACTATTTCCAGGGGCCGCGGCGCGTCTATTCCGCCGCCGTCATCGGCACCATCGCCTCGGTCGCGCCGACGCTGGGCCCGGTGATCGGCGGCTGGATCACCGATACGCTGAACTGGCACTGGTTGTTCTATATCAATCTGGTCCCGGGCACGGCGATCGCGCTGCTGGTGCCGCTCCTGGTGAAGATCGACGAGCCCGACCTCTCGCTGCTCGCCGAGGCGGATTATCCCGGCATCGTGCTGATGGCGATCGGCCTGGGCAGCCTGGAATATGTGCTCGAGGAAGGCGCGCGCTGGAACTGGTTCGACGACAGCACTATCCGGACCTGCGCCTTCGTTGCCGCCATTGCCGGCCTCCTCTTCGTGATCCGCAGCCTTACCTTCGCCCGTCCCGTCGTCGATTTGCACGCGCTTGCCAATCGGAACTTCGCGCTGGGCTGCCTGCTCTCCTTCGTCACCGGCATCGGCATCTTCTCGACCATCTATCTGACGCCGCTGTTTCTCGGCTACGTCCGCGGCTTCAGCGCCTGGCAGACGGGAACGGCGATCTTCTCCACCGGCGCCGCGTCGCTGATCGGCGTGCCCGTCTATATCGTGCTGGCGCGGAAGTTCGATACGCGATGGCTGATGATGTTCGGCCTCGCCTGTTTCGGTTTCTCCATGTGGAGCTTCAGCTTCATCACGCATGATTGGGGCGCGGCCGAGCTTTTCCTGCCGCAATTCCTGCGCGGCTTTCCTCAGGTCTTCGCCGTCGCGCCCAGCGTCAATCTCGGTCTCGGCAGCCTCCCACCGGAGCGGCTCAAATACGCCAGTGGCCTCTTCAACATGATGCGCAATCTCGGCGGCGCCGTCGGCATCGCAGTGAGCGGCGCGGTCCTCAATGACCGCACCAATTTCCACTTTCTCACCATCGCCTCGAACCTGACGCCGGCCAATGCCGCGATGACGCGCCTCACCGACAGCCTGACGCAGCGCTATGGCGCGATGCCCGGCAGCCCGGGCGCGGGACACGCCGCCGCCCTCGATCAGCTCTGGCATCTCGCCTATCGCGAGGCCTCGACCTTGGCCTATGCCGATGCGTTCCGCGCCATCATGGTCGCCTTCGTCATCGCCACCTTGCTGGTTCCGCTGTTGCGCAACGTGGTCGCGCCGAAAGCGCCGGCGCCGGGGGCGCATTGACATGTGTGGCAACAACGCCCACAGCCTCGGTCGAGACGCAGCGCGACCCTCGACCTCAACCCGGGAGGTGTGACGTGGATGCGAGAAACGCGAGCGTGGCCGTGATCGGCGCCGGCGACTATATCGGTGGCGCCATCGTCCGGAAATTCGCCGCGGAGGGCTTCACCGTGTTTGCCGGACGGCGACAGGGTGAGAAGCTGGCGCCGCTCATCGCCGCGATCACGGCGCAAGGCGGTCGCGCTTTCGGCAACTCGCTCGACGCGCGCAAGGAGGACGAAGTCACCGCCTTCCTCAAAACGGCCGATGCGGCAGCGCCGCTCGACATCTGTGTTTTCAACATCGGTGCCAATGTCAATTTCCCGCTTGTCGAGACCACCGAGCGGGTCTTTCGCAAGGTGTGGGAGATGGCGTGCTATGCCGGGTTCCTCACCGCGCGCGAAGCGGCGCGACTGATGCTGGCGCGCGGCCGCGGCAATATTTTCTTCACCGGCGCCACGGCGGGGCTGCGCGGCGGCGTCGGCTACGCCGCTTTCGCCAGCGCCAAATTCGGCCTGCGCGCTCTGGCGCAGAGCGCGGCCCGCGAGCTCGGCCCCAAGAACATCCACGTCGCCCATCTCATCATCGATGCCGGCGTCGACACCGCCTGGGTGCGCGAACGGATCAGAGAGCGCGAAGGCGAGGCGGCGCTCGCCCATCTCGATCCCGGCCGGCTGATGCGACCCGAATCGGTCGCCGAGGCCTATTGGCAGATCTATCAGGAGCCGCGCGACGCCTGGTCGTTCGAGCGCGAGATCCGGCCTTTTGCGGAGAAATGGTGACATGGCCAAAGTGGAATTCCACTTCGATTTCGGCAGCCCGAACGCCTATCTCGCGCATCTCGTCATTCCCGAGATGGAGCGGCGGACCGGCGCCAGATTCGACTATGTGCCGATCCTGCTCGGCGGCGTCTTCCGCCTGACCGGAAACCGGTCGCCCGCGGAGAGCTTGGCCGGCATCAAGAACAAGCCGGACTACGAGCGCCTCGAGACGGCGCGGTTCATCCGGCGCCACGGCATCACCAGCTTTCGGCCCAATCCCTTCTTTCCCGTCAATACCCTCACCCTGATGCGCGGCGCGATCGCGGCCGAGCAGCTCGGCGTCTTCGCGCGCTATGTCGACGAGATCTACCGGCATATGTGGAGCGAGCCCAAAAAGCTCGACGATCCCGCGGTGCTGGCGGCGGCATTGACGGAATCGGGCTTCGATGCCAAGCGCTTCGGCGAGCTGGTGCAAGAGCCGGAGGTGAAGGCGCGTCTGCTCGAGAATACGCAGCGCTCGGTCGCGCGCG
>JASHUO010000094.1 GCA_030039975.1 Alphaproteobacteria bacterium | reverse complement strand
CCTTCTCGAACGTAGCGCGACAGGACTACCCGCTTTCAGAGATTTGGGATGCGCCGCATCAAGCTCGACAAGATCGATCGACGGATTCTGCGCGACCTGCAGGACAACGGCCGCATGACCAATGTCGAGCTGGCGAAGCGCGCCGGGATTTCGGCGCCGCCTTGCCTCCGCCGCGTGCGCGCTCTCGAAGAGGCCGGGTTCATCCGCGGCTACCATGCCGACGTCAATCCCGAGGCGCTCGGCTACGGTGTCATCGTTTTCGCCCAGGTCGGCCTGTCGAGCCAGGCCGAGCCCGATCTCAAGGCTTTCGAGACCCTGTCGCTCACCTGGCCCGAGGTGCGCGAGGTGCACATGCTTGCCGGCGAGACCGACTTCCTGCTGAAGATCGTCGCCACCGATTGGGACAGCTATCAGCGTTTCCTCACCACCAAGCTCACCGCCGCGCCAAATGTCGCGCATGTACGCTCGGCGCTCGCCATCCGCGCTTCGAAATACGAGCCCGGCGTACCGATCGATGTCGACGCGAAAGACTAACGCGACGCGAAGCGTCGTCGTTGGCGGGCGTCAGCCCGAGGCGAACTCCCGCAGGGAGTTCGTCCGTGGCGGCGACAGCGATTGCGCAGCAATCGCGAGAGCCGCACCTTGCCAGCTAGCCTAGATCTCATCATCTTCGACTGCGACGGCGTCCTCGTCGACAGCGAGGTGCTCGCCTCCCGAGCCGTCGCCGAGGCGCTGGCGGCAATCGGTCACCCCGCCGCGGTGGAAAGCGTGACCGAGCGCTTCCTCGGCATGAGCGACCAGGACATGTACGCGGCGCTGGAGCGCGAGCGTGGCGCGGCCTTGCCGGCGGACTTCGATGCCCAAATGAACCGCCTCGCGACGGCCCTCTTCGAACGCGAGCTTCGCCCGATGCGCGGGCTCGAATCGGCGCTAGCGGCGCTGGCGGAGCCGCGTTGCGTCGCGTCGAGCAGCGCGCCCGCGATGCTCGCGCGGAAGCTCGCCTGGACCGATCTCGCCCCGTGGTTCGGCGACGCGGTCTTCAGCACCGCCGCGGTGGCGCGCGGCAAGCCAGCGCCCGATATCTTTCTGCACGCCGCCGGACGCATGGGCGCCACGCCGGCGCGCGCCCTCGTGATCGAGGACAGCCCGTTAGGGATCGCTGCAGCGAAAGCGGCGGGGATGATCGCCTTCGGCTTCACCGGCGGCAGCCATTGCCGCGCCGGGCACGGCGAACGCCTTGCTGCCGCCGGCGCCGATCTCGTCTTTGCGGAAATGGCCGAGCTGCCGGAGCGGCTCGCTCAGCGGAAGGCGACCTTCACCACCTCATAGGCGCGCGCGCCGCGTGGCGTCGACACCTCGACGCTTTCGCCGACGGTCTTGCCGATGAGTGCGCGGGCCAACGGCGAGGTGACGGAGAGCCGTCGCTGGGTGATATCGGCCTCGTCCTCGCCGACGATCTGGTAGACCACCTTCTCCTCGGTCTCCTCGTCCTCGAGCGTGACGGTCGCGCCGAATTTGACGACTTTGCCCGACAGCTTCGACACGTCGATCACCTCGGCGCGGGCGATCTTGTCCTCGAGCTCGAGCACGCGGCCCTCGATGAAGCCCTGCCGCTCGCGCGCCGCGTGGTATTCGGCGTTTTCGGAGAGGTCGCCATGGTCACGCGCCTCGGCAATGGCGCGGATGATCGCCGGCCGATCGACCGTCTTGAGCCGCTTCAACTCTTCCTGCAGCCTTTCGAAGCCCGCTGCAGTCATCGGAACTTTCGCCATGGACAGAAACTTCTACCCCCAGAGCCTTGGAGCCGTTCTAAGATAACAAATAATACTCCTCCCGGCCGCGCCCCACGGCCGGAATGGCTAGAACGACCCTTCAAAATAGGATTGCAGCGAGGCGACTTCAAGGCTGCCGGCCTTCAAGGCGGCGATGGCCTGGACCGCCGCGCGCGCGCCGGCGACGGTGGTGTAATAGGGGACGTTGTTGGTGAGCGCGGTGCGGCGCAGGCTGAAACTGTCGGCGATGGCCTGCGTCCCCTCCGTGGTGTTGAACACCAGCTGGACGCCGCCAGAGAGCATGCGGTCGACGATATGCGGCCGTCCTTCCAGCACCTTGTTGATGACCTCGACCGGCAGCCCTTTCTGCCGCAGCAGCTCGGCGGTGCCGCGCGTGGCAAGCAGGGCAAAGCCCATCTCAACGAGGCTGCGGCACGGCTCGACCATGCCCGGCTTGTCGCGGTCGCGCACCGAAACGAAGACGGTGCCGGCGAGCGGCAGCTCGACGCCGGCGCCGAGCTGCGATTTGGCGAAGGCGCGGCCGAAATCGCTGTCGATGCCCATGACCTCGCCGGTCGACTTCATCTCGGGGCCGAGGATGAGGTCGACGCCGGGAAAGCGGGCGAAGGGGAAGACCGCTTCCTTCACCGCCACGGCGCGCCGGCGCTTGCGGTCGAGCGCGAAGCCGGCGAGCCTTTCGCCCGCCATCACCCGCGCCGCGATCTTGGCCACCGGGACGCCCGTCGCCTTGGCGACGAACGGCACCGTGCGCGAGGCGCGCGGATTGACCTCGAGCACATAAACGGTGCTGTCCTTCACCGCATACTGCACGTTCATCAGGCCGACGACGCCGAGCGCGCGCGCCAGCGCTGCGGTCTGCTGCTCGATATCGGCGATGACGGCGGGCGGCAGCGAATAGGGCGGCAGCGAGCAGGCGCTGTCGCCGGAATGGATGCCGGCCTCTTCGATATGCTCCATGATGCCGGCGATGGCGACATCGCTGCCATCGGCGAGCGCATCGACATCGACCTCGATCGCCTCCTGAAGATAGCGGTCGATCAGCACCGGATTGCGCCCCGACACCTTCACCGCATTCGCCATGTAGCGGGCGAGGCCGGCTGGCTCGTGCACGATCTCCATGGCGCGCCCGCCCAGCACATAGGAGGGGCGGATGACGACGGGATAGCCGATGCGCTGCGCTACCATCACCGCCTCGGCGGCCGAGCTCGCCGTGCCGTTCTCCGGTTGCTTCAGCCCGAGCCGCTCGAGCAGCTCCTGGAAGCGCCGGCGATCCTCGGCGAGGTCGATGGCGTCGGGCGAGGTGCCGAGGATCGGGATCTTCGCATCCTCGAGCGCTTGCGCCAGCTTCAGCGGCGTCTGCCCGCCGAGCTGCACGATGACGCCCGCCAGCGTGCCGCGGCGCTCTTCGACGCGCACCAGCTCGATCACATCCTCGGCGGTGAGCGGCTCGAAATAGAGCCGGTCCGAGGTGTCGTAATCGGTCGAGACGGTTTCCGGGTTGCAATTGACCATGATCGTCTCGATGCCGGCCTCTTTGAGGCTGTAGGCGGCATGGACGCAGCAATAGTCGAACTCGATGCCTTGGCCGATGCGGTTGGGACCGCCGCCGAGAATCACCACCTTGCGCCGCTCGGAGGGCTCCGCCTCGTCCTCGGGCGGCGCCATGCCGTCGCCTTCATAGGTCGAGTACATATAGGGCGTGAGCGACGGGAACTCGGCGGCGCAAGTATCGATGCGCTTATAGACGGGATGAATGCCGCGGCGAGCGCGCAGCTTCGCCACTTCGCTTTCGGCGATCCCGGCCAGCTCGGCGAGCCGCGCATCGGAGAAGCCCTGCTGCTTCAAGCGCAACAGTCCCGGGCCGTCCTGCGGCAAGCCGTCGGCGCTCACCGCCGCTTCGGCGGCGACGATGGCGCGCACCTGCTCCAGGAACCAGGGATCGTATTTGCAGGCGGCGTGAATCTCCTCGGTGCCGAGGCCCATCCGGTAGGCCTGCGCGATCACCAGCAGCCGGTCGGGCGTCGCCTTGGCCAGCGCCGCGCGGACCGCGTTGCGGTCGCCGCCGGTGGCGCCGGGGATCTCGATCTCGTTGAAGCCGGTGAGGCCGGTCTCCATCGAGCGCAGCGCTTTCTGCACGGATTCGGCGAAGCTGCGGCCGATCGCCATCGCTTCGCCGACCGATTTCATCGAAGTCGAGAGAATCGCCTCGGCACCCGGGAACTTCTCGAAGGTGAAACGCGGCATCTTGGTGACGACATAGTCGATCGTCGGCT
>JASHUO010000093.1 GCA_030039975.1 Alphaproteobacteria bacterium | reverse complement strand
CGTGGCCAGGTTGGGCGCGATGCCGCAGAGCAGCGAGGTGATGCTGAAGCCGACGATGCAGCCGAGGAAATAGCGCTTGCGGCCGATCGTCGAGGCGAGCCAGCCGCTCATCGGCAGGACGATGGCGTTGGTGACGAGATAGGAGGTGAGCACCCAGGTCGATTCATCGGCACTCGCCGCCAGGCTGCCGGCAATGTGCTGCAGCGCGACATTGGCGATCGAGATGTCGAGCACCTCCATGAAGGCGGCGAGCCCGACCGTCGGCGCGACGACCCAGTGGCCCCTGCCGCCAGCGCCCGGCGCTCGCGCCGCGATGCTTGCCTCGCTCATGATCGGCGCCTCACCGGACCTTGACGCTCGGCACCACCGACATGCCGGGGCCGAGCGGCCGCGACGGGTCGGGCGGGTCGTCGAAGACGATCTTGACCGGCACGCGCTGCACGACCTTGACGTAGTTGCCGGTGGCGTTTTCCGGCGGCAGCAGGCTGAACGCGGCGCCGCTGCCGCGCTGGATGCTGTCGACGCGACCGTGGAACTTGACGTCGGGATAGGCGTCGACCTCGATATCGACGGGCTGGCCGACGCGCATGCGCGCGAGCTGCGTCTCCTTGAAATTGGCCGTGATCCAGACCTTGATCGGCACCAGCGCCATCAGGTTCTGTCCCGCCTGCACATAATCGCCGGGCGCGACGTTCTTATGGGTGATGTGGCCGGCTTCGGTCGCGGCGATCCGCGTATAGCTGAGATTGAGCCGCGCCGTCTCGACCTGCGCCCCGGCACTCTTCAGATTGGCCTCGGCAACCTTCACCTGGCTGTCCGCCACGCCTTGCTGGGCTTGCGCCGAGGTGAGCTTCTTTTGCGCGGCGACGAGGTTTGCTGCCGTGCTGCGCGCGGCGGCGATGTCGTTGTCGAGCGTCTGGCGCGACACGACATGCTGCTCGGCCAGCGGCTGGTCGCGCTTCAGCTGGTTCGAGGCATTGATCGCATTCGCTTCGGCGACGCCGACCTCGGCCTGCGCCTCCTCCGAATTGGCGTAAGCGGTGTCGCGCTGGGCCTTTGCCTGCGCGAGGCTGCCCGTCGCCGCGGCTTCGTCCGCCTGCTTCTGATCGAGCTTCGCCTGGTAATCGACGGGATCGATCTCGACCAGCTTCTGTCCCGCTTCGACCAACTGATTGTCGTCCACCAGGACGCGCGCGACGCGCCCCGCCACTTGCGGTGCGACCTGCACGAGATGCACATCGATGAAGGCGTCGTCGGTGCTTTCCCATTGGCGCGCTTCGAGCCACCACGCGATGCTGCCGCCGATGACGACGATGGCGATCAGCAGCAGCGCCGCGATCAGCAGCGGACGGCGTTGGCGCTGGCGCGGCGCCGGCACGTCGGCGGCGCGCCGCGCCTGCGCCGCGCTCGGATGCTCCGCCACGATCGGCGAGGCCGCGCCCCTATCGTGCAGGCTCATGTGAAACCTCGCTTTCTTCGGTAGCCGTTGCCGCGTTTTTCGGCCGCCCCCGCGTCAGCCCGTGCTTCAGCAGGTCGATATGGGTGCGGCAGAGAGCCGAGATGTCGAGCGTGCCTTTTGCGTGCGCCTCGAAGGAGTGTCGCCACAACATCGCCAGCAGCAGCGGCGCCACGAGGCAGCGCGTGACGAGCTCGCCGTCTAGCGGGCGAAATTCGCCGCGCTCGA
The DNA here is from genome assembly GCA_030039975.1 of Alphaproteobacteria bacterium. GTDB lineage: Bacteria > Pseudomonadota > Alphaproteobacteria > ATCC43930 > CGMCC-115725 > DAHUYF01. The sequence goes on along the minus strand of JASHUO010000093.1, from coordinate 938 downwards.
CGCCGCGTCGCAGCACGGCCTGAAACAGCGCCATGCTGCGCTGCACGACCTCCTGGTGATAGAAACGGGCGAGCTCCGGAAAATTCCCCGCCTCGGTGAGGATGAGCTTCGGGATGGCGCTGAGCGGCGTTGTGCCGAGCTTCGCCCATTCCAGCAGGAGCCGTTCGATGAGCGCGATACTGGGCTCGTCCGACTGCGCCACGATCGCCTCGCCGCGCGCGATGCTCGGCACCAGCGACTGCCGCACCACCGCCTTGAACAGCTCTTCCTTGCTCCGGAAATAGAGATAGAGCGTGCCTTTGGTGACGCCGGCGCGCGCTGCGACATCCTCGAGGCGCGTCGCGGCGAAGCCACGCTCGGCGAAGGAGGCAAGGGCGGCCGTCAGAATCTCCGCCGGTCGCGCCTCCTTGCGGCGGCGCCAACGCGCGCACGATGACGGGCCACGCCCTTCCATGCAAGTAACTTACCGGTCAGTTATTTATTTGGCAAGAGCCGGCCGCCACCCTCTTGCGACGCTACATTAAGTAAGGGCTCTAAGCTATTAACAGGCCGCAGCCATCTGGGTTGCGACGATCGCCTCCGCGACGGCGTCGTCGATGCGCTCGCACCAGACGATGCGTGCTTTGCGCCGCGCCTCTTCGGGGATGTCCTCGAGGTCGCGCTTGTTGCGCGCCGGGAGGAGCACGGTGGTAATGCCGGCGCGAACGGCTGCCGTCACCTTCTCCTTGATGCCGCCCACCGGCAGCACCAAGCCGCGCAGGCTGATCTCGCCGGTCATGGCCGTGTCGCTCCGCGTCGGCCGCCCGGTCATGAGCGAGATGAGCGCGATCGTCATGGCGACGCCGGCCGACGGTCCGTCCTTCGGGATGGCGCCCGCCGGGACGTGGATGTGGATGTCGCTCTTGCCGAAGAGCGCCTCGTCGATGTCGAGCGTGCGC
>JASHUO010000092.1 GCA_030039975.1 Alphaproteobacteria bacterium | reverse complement strand
GCTCAGGCGGCGCGGATCCTGGCGAAGAACTGGTCGACCTCGCGGCGCAGCATGTCGGCCTGCTCGCCGAGGCCGTTGGCCGAGGCGAGCACCTGCGTTGCGGCGGCGCCGGTCGCGCTGGCGGCACGGTTGACGCCGGAGATGTTCTGCGACACGTCGCCGGTGCCGCGCGCGGCTTCCTGCGTGTGCCGGGTGATCTCGCGCGTGGTGGCGCCCTGCTCTTCCATCGCCGAGGCGATGGTGCCGGAGATGGCGTTGATCTCGGCAATGATGGTGCCGATCGACTTGATCGCCTCGACCGCGTCCTTGGTCGAGGTCTGGATGGCGTTGATCTGGCCGGAAATGTCCTCGGTCGCCTTCGCCGTCTGATTGGCCAGCGACTTGACCTCCGTCGCGACGACGGCAAAGCCCTTGCCCGCTTCGCCCGCGCGCGCCGCTTCGATCGTCGCGTTGAGCGCCAGCAGATTGGTCTGGCTGGCGATCTTCTGAATGAGGTTGACCACGGCGCCGATCTTCTGCGCCGCATCCGAGAGAGCCATGATGGTGGTGTTGGTGCGGTTCGCCTGGTCCACGGCCTTGGCGGCGACCTGCGAGGAGTGCGCGACCTGCCGGCTGATCTCGCCGATCGACGCCGCCATCTCCTCAGTCGACGAGGCCACCGTCTGCACGTTGCTCGAGGCCTGGCCCGAAGCGCTGGAGACGGCGACCGCCTGGCGCGTCGTCTCTTCGGCGGTGCTCGACATGCCTTCGGCTGTGCGCCGGAGCTCGCTTGCCGCCGTGCCCAGCGTGTCGAGCGAGTTCCGCATCGAGCGGTCGAAGCTGCTGATATATTCCTCGATCGCCTTTTGCCGCTCGGCCTTCTTGGCCTGCTCCTCGCGCTGAACCGCGGCAAGGCGCTCGGCCTCGATCATGCTCTCCTTGAAGACGCCGACGGCCTTGGCCATGGCGCCGATCTCGTCCTTGAAATCCTGCGCCGGAATCGGTGCGCTGGTATCGCCATCGGCGAGCTTGGCCATCGCTTCGGTCATGCCGGTCACCGGCCGGACGATGCTGCGACCGATCATGAAAGCGAGCGCGAGGCCGAGCGCGAGGCCGAATATCGCGAGGATGCCCTGGGTGGTGAGGGTGGTGAGGATCGTGCGGAGGGTGACCGCCTTGGTCGTGTCGAGATCGGCGCCCAGCATCTTGCGCACGCTGTCATTGCTGTCGTCGACCTGCTGGAACTGCGGGCGCATCACGCCGTCATAGAGCTTGTCGGCGGCGATCACTGCCGCCGACATGCTGTCGAAACTCGCCTTGAAATCTTTCAGCGCCGCAGCGAGCGCGGTGAGCATATCGCCGTATTTCTCGGCTCCAGACTGCTTCTTGAGCGCGTCAATGGCGATGCTTGCCGTGGCGCCGGCAAGCTTGGCGTCAGGGACGGAAGCGGGATCGCGCGTGGCAAGGAAGCGCCAGGCGGCAGCGCGCAGGCTGAGCACGCTCGTCCCGATCACCTGGGCGCGACGGCCTAGGTTCTGATCGGAATCCTGATCGGATTCGTGGAGCAGATGATCGGAGGCGGCGGTGAGCGTGTCGATGGCGGCCAAGAGCTGCTTCTGGCTCGCCTGCTGCGTCTTGGTGAGGTTCACCAGCTTGTCGAAATTGTCGCTCGCGGCGCCGAGGGTGGTGGCGGCGTTGTCGTAGAGCTGGCGCAGCTGGTCGCTGCCCGCCGCCGCCTTGCCCTTGTTCAGGAGATCGGTCGCCTGGAGCTCGCTGTCGCCGAAATCGGTGGTCGCGTCCTCATTGCCGGTCGTCTTGTAGATGATGCCGGCGCGGCGCATGGTTTCGACCAGCCGGCTGGCCTGCAGGTTGCGCGATGCGTTCTCGGAGACTTCGACCATGCGCCGGACCTGCTGGTCGAGCGTCAGCATCTGCCAGACGCCGATGAGGGCAACCGCGGTGCCGAGAATGATCAAGGCGCCGAAACCGGCATAAATGCGGGATTTGATCCGATAATCGCTCAGCCGCATGGCTTCGCCCTCCGCAAACGCGCGAGCCTCGTGTTCCCCCAGCCCCCGGCGCCAGAATGGGTAGTGCGGGTAAAGGATTCCTGAATTTTGTGTGGTTTGCGCGGCGGCTGGCGGGTGCTCTACGTTAAGGTTAAGGGGACGGTAAAAACCTATGGATTTCCGCGAGATGTCGGGCGACGGAAAGGGCGCGGCGGGGCGTGGCTGAGCGCAAGCCGGTGCGGCCGCGCGATGCGGCGAGCCTCATCCTGCTGCGCGAGGCACGGGGCGCGCTTGAAGTGCTGATCGGCCGGCGCGGCAAAGGCGCGCGCTTCATGCCGGGGCGCTACGTTTTTCCCGGCGGCCGCGTCACCGCCGAGGATGGGCGATCCTGGGCAGGCGAGCTCGCCGACCGCGAAGCGCGGGATTTTCTCGCGCTGAAGCGCGCCGCCCTGCGCGAGACGTTCGAGGAGACCGGGCTGGTCGTCGGCGAGCCGCGCCAAGGGGCAACGCCCGAGGCCAACGCATTATCGCCGGTCGAGCGCGCCTATCGCGCGCGCGGCATCGCCCCGGCCCCCGATCTGCTGCGTCTCGTCGGCCGCGCGATCACGCCCACCGCATCGCCGATCCGCTTCCACGCCCGCTTCTTCGTCGCCGATGGCCGCCGCGCCGTGGGCGAGCTCGCGCCGTGCGAAGAGCTCGACGAGTTGCACTGGCATCGCGTGGACAGCGAGCCGCCCGGGCTGATGCAGAA
>JASHUO010000009.1 GCA_030039975.1 Alphaproteobacteria bacterium | reverse complement strand
CCCCAGGTCAGCCCTTCGAAGCGGTCTTCGGTCGGCTTCTGCCCGGTGACCAGCGCCGTCGCGTCAATCACCATGGCGAGACCGGCGCAAAAGATGATCATGAAGGCCTGCGAGGCTGCCGCGTCGTCGACGCTCGGCGCGTCCTCGGCCACCTCATGACCGAGACCCGCACAGAGGGCGGCCGCGCTCTCCACGGCGGCGATGCAATCGGCCTGCAACAGCTCGCCAGCCAGGCCGCGGCGCGTAAAGGCGATTTTGAGCCGCGGGCCGCCTTCGCGCAGCGCTTCGATGAACCGGCCCTGCGGCGGCGGAGCGACATAGGGATCGCCAAGATCGGGGCCGGAAACCGCATCGAGCGCCAGTGCCGTGTCGCGCAGGGAGCGCGATACGACATGCTCGGCCACGAGGCCGCCCAAGGCATCGCCGAGATCGGGGCCGAGAGGATTGCGCCCGCGCGTCGGCTTCAGGCCGACCAGCCCGCAGCACGCCGCCGGAATCCGGATCGAGCCGCCGCCGTCATTGGCATGGGCAAGCGGCACGATGCCCGCGGCGACTGCGGCGGCCGAGCCGCCGCTCGATCCGCCGGTCGAGTAGAGAGGATTCCACGGGTTGCGCGCCGGCCCATAAAGTTTCGGTTCGGTGATCGGCAGCAAGCCGAATTCCGGGACGTTGGTCTTGCCGAGCGATATCAGCCCGGCTCGGCGAAACCGCGCCGTCAGTTCGGCGTCATAGGGGGCTGGCTGGTTGGGGACGAAGCCGCTGCCGGCGCGCGTCGGCGCCTCGGTGGTCCGGGCCAATATGTCCTTGAGGAGGAAAGGGACGCCCTTGAACGGACTGTCGCGCAGTTTCTCGTCCTTGGCATGTTCCCTGGCGCGTTCGAAGGTTCGATAAACGATGGCGTTGAGTAACGGATTGAGGGCTTCGGCACGGCTGATCGCCGCGTCCACCAGTTCGAGCGGCGTGACGTCTTTGCGCGCGACGAGAGCGGCCAGACCCATGCCGTCGTGGTCCACGTATTCTGCGAACGACATGACGTTCTCCCTGATGCTCTGCGGAGCCCCGGCGATGCCGGCGTTGGCATGAGGCTACCGTCCTTCGCGACGAAACGTCACGAGGAACCTTCGATCCATGCCGCGAATGGCCTCGGACCGCAGGAGACTGCTCGCCGGGCTTCTCCGATACGGCGTCGAGCCATTGGTCCGCGATCTGGTGCACGTGAAGGATTTTGCGCTGGCGCGCGCATCAGCGATCGGGAGCCTGGTCAGCTTGGCAGGGTGTCCTTGTAGATTTTTCCGTCCTTCATGATGACCATGACGCTCTTGTCCGGCCTGGCGAGAAGCTCGATATGGTCGATGGGATTCCCGTCGATCACCAGCATATCCGCCAGCGCATCCTCTTCGATGATCCCCAGTTTTCCCTGGTAGGGGTTGCGCGGACCGGACATCGCCAAAAGCTCGCCGTTGACGGAAGTCGCCATCTTCAAGATGTCGGCATTGTCATACCAGCGGGTCAGATGAGTCAGCATCACGCCTTGGCGTTCGGTTATCGTGCGGGAGAACAGCAGGTCGGTTCCGAACGCGGTCTTGACGTTGTGCGCTTTCGCCAGATTGTAAACCGTACTGGTTCCGGCGATGACCTGGAGCAGGTTGCTCCGGCTTTGGCCGACCAGGGGCGGCGCGTCCTCCTCGCTGACGAAAGGCTGCGTGCTGAGCCATATGCCTTTTTCCGCCAAGAGCATGGCGGTCTTCTCATCCATCAGATGCCCGTGCTCGATGCACTGGACACCCGCATCGACGGCCCGACGGATCTGAGCAGGCGGGTAGGCATGCACAGTCACGTAGGTATTCCGGTCGGCAGCGGCCTCGACGCCCGCTCGGAACTCCGGCTCGCTGAAGGTAAACATGTCCAGCGTCGTGCGCCATGACGCAACGCCGCCTCCCCCCACGAGCTTGATCTGCGAGGCGCCCTGGAGCAGCTGTTCGCGTACGCGCAACCTGACCTCGTCCACACTGTCGGCGATCCCGGTGCTGCGCGTCTGCTCCATGTAGCTCAACGAGCCGCCCGGGCTCCTGGGCAGATCGGAGAGGGGGCGCATGTCGCCATGGCCGCCGGTCGTCGTGATCATGGCGCCCGACGGAAAGATGCGAGGCCCCGTCACGAGCCCCTCGTCGATCGCCTGCCGCAACGCAAAGGCTGGACCGCCAAGGTCCCGCACGGTGGTGAAGCCCCGCATCAGGGTTCGCTCGGCCTCGGCGCTTGCGGCAAGAAAGATATAGCCGATATCCGCCGAAAACAGCTCGTTGATCGAAAGCGCCGCGAAGACCGTATGCCAATGCGCGTCGATCAGGCCGGGCATGATGACCCGTCCGCCGCAATCGATCATTCGCGCACCTTCCGGCGGGGTGGTCTCGCCGGCGGCGATCCGCTTGATACGATTGCCCTCGATAAGCAGCCGAAGCCCCCCGCGCAGGGCATTGGACTTTCCGTCGAAAAGCAGAAAATTCGCGAACACGATGGGCGGCGTGGGACCAGGCGGAGCCGCTTGCGCGCCGGCCGACCGAACCAGTCCGAGCGATGTGAGCGACGCGCCCATCCCGGCGATAAAGCCGCGCCGAGACAGGTCCCGGTTGATTCGATCAGTCGCGGCCCGAAGTCGGGCGTGGCAGCAAAGACAGGTCGGAGAAGCGGAGGCGTCGACGTGATCGGCGGGTGTGCGCGAAACCATGGGTAGCCTCCCACCTTCGAGAGTAGGCTCGCAGAGTTGGGCTGCCCCTCTCGCGTTGCAGCTACTGCTTATATACCAAGGGAGGGCCGCTCACTCGCCTGCCCGTGAGATGCACCGTAACCTCGACGCGGTCGGCGATCCGAATGAAGGGGATGCCGCTGTTCATTCCGTACTGCCTGCGGTCGAAGGCCATTGTCCCACGGATCGCACCCGAGCCTGTCCCCTTGCCGGAAACCGTCAGCCTCAGAGTCTCGGTCTTGGACACTCCGCGTATCGTAAAGACACCCGGGACTTCAAAACTGTTCGGACCGGTCTGTACAATCTTTGTCGAGCGGAAGGTGATCAATGGGTTCTGCGTGACGGCGAAGAAGTCGTCGCTCTTCAGCTTACGGTTCTTCAAGCCGCTTCCCGTATCCACACTGTCTGCCTGGATCTTGATGTCCAAAACGCCGGTCGTTACGTCAGGGGAGGTGAACGACAGGGTGCCGGTCCACTTGTCGAACGTACCGTCCAGAGCGACCGAAGCACTCACGTGGAACTTAATCCAGCTGTTTTCCGGAGTAATAACGAAAACCGGAGCCTGTGCTCGACTTACCGACGGAAGCACGGCCCACGCCACGAGGAAAAGGATAGCCAGTCGCATATGCCAGCTCCCATACGTCCGTCGCAGAGATCGTCATAGATCGATCGGGGTGCTCGGACGTTGCACGCGAAGATATGCCCAAGAGGGGCCCGCGCAGACACACGCTTGTCATACGACGCGAGGCGCGTTGCGAGCACCTCCCTTACAGGGTGCTCACCCTGTAGCGCCGCGCCGTGCCGTGCCATCGGGTGATCCCCCGAGCGACGGCATGTATCGTGTGTAGGCCACATCCAAGTGCTGCCCAGGAATCACGCAAGGTGGGCCGCATCGACCGCCAGGCCGCGGTCAGAGGAACTTCGGCAGCACCTTCTCCGTGAACATCATGAAGGAGGAGTGGCTGAGCGGCGCAATCAAGAGGTAGTCGAGATACATCTCGGCGCGCAGCCGCTCGATCTCGTCGACGACCCGCTCGGGCCGGCCATGGATGACGCAGGAGCCGATGTAGCGTGCCATCCGCTCCTCCTCGCCCATGGTCATGGGATGGCCGTGGGGCGTGATGCCACTCGCCTTGGTCGGGTTGATGTAGGCGCCGGCGACCCAGCGGACGCCGGCTCGGGCGATGTCCTCGGCCGCCGCATCGCTCTCTGCCACCGCCACCAGCCGCGCGATCGGCAGTTCGCGTCCGGCGAGCGCATGGCCGCCCGCCGCCAGTTCGCGCCGGTACAGTTCGACGTTGGCCGCGTTCTCGGCGAAGGTCTGGTGCGGGCCGAGCAGGATCGAATAGCCGTGCCGCGCGGCCCAGCCGATCGCCGCGGGCGAGCCGGCGGCGAGCCAGACCGGCGGATGCGGCCGCTGCTGCGGCTTCGGCAGCACCTCGACGTCCTCGAAGCGCCAATAGCGCCCGGACCAGCTGAGGCGTTCGGTCGTCCAGGCCGCGATGGTGATCTCGACCGCTTCCTGGAACCGCGCCGCGCTCTCCTCGATCGGCACGCCAAAGACGCGGAACTCGGTCGGATCGAAGCCGCGCCCGGCGCCCCAATTGACCCGCCCGCCCGAGAGCACGTCGAGCAGCGCCACTTCTTCGGCGAGCCGCAGCGGGTGATAAAACGCGGCGAGCGACACCGCCATCCCGATGCGCAGGCGCTCGGTGCGGTTGGCGACCTCGACGCCCATCATGTGGACGGAAGGGCAGACGCTGTAGGTGCTGAAATGATGCTCGGCGAGCCACACCGCGTCGTAGCCGGCGCGGTCCATGATCTCGATCCGCTGCAGCGCGCGATCATAGACCGTCGGCAGCGACACGCGCCGCTCGGGCCAGCTGAAGAACTGCAGCACGCCGAACTTCATCGGCGCCATCGCTCAGGAGACGCCTCATCGAGCAGCCTCAGGACCAGCGCCATCACCTCGTCGTCCGCCGTGCGGCCATGTCAAGCTGCCGGTGTGCGGCGTCCAGCAATGTATGCGACGCCTTGGGGACCCGCCTGTTCAGCGTGGACCTCGCCGGCGGCGACGGTGCAGCTGTCGCCGGTACGAAAGGTCTCCGACTTGCCCTGACGCCGGAGCGTGATCTCGCCCCCGATCACCATGATGCGGGCGTCCCAGTCATGGGCGTGATCGGTGTTTACGTGATCCGCTCTGAGACCCCCGTAGAAGACCTGATAACCCTGACGCCGAAGATCGTCCTCAAAATCGCTCTGGTGCATGGCGGGCTCCGATGGCTGGTACCTAAGCGTTCTGCCTTCGACAGTTCCTGGCCGGCATCCCCCGAGTGTGCCGCGTGACAGAAAAATAATCCAGTCGCCG
>JASHUO010000936.1 GCA_030039975.1 Alphaproteobacteria bacterium | reverse complement strand
GATCAGCACCGCGTCATGGCTCGCGCGCAGCAGATGGGCGCGGTCGCGCGCCAGCTCGCCGGTGATCCAGCGGCTCTCGCCGGTGGCGGTGGCGAGCTGGCCGTCGAGCGTGGTGGCGAGCTTCAAGGTCACCAGCGGGCGGCCTTGCCGCAGCCGCAGGAAGAACCCGGCATTGATCTCCTCCGCCTCGGCAGCGGCGAGCCCGACCGCGACCTCGATGCCGGCCTCGCGCAGCCGCGCGATGCCCTGGCCCGAGACGCGCGGATCGGGATCCTCGAGCGGCATCACCACCCGCGCGACGCCGCCGGCGATCAGCGCATCGGTGCAAGGCGGCGTCTTTCCCCAATGGCAGCAGGGCTCGAGGCTGACATAGGCGGTGGCGCCGCGCGCCGCGTCGCCGGCGCGCGCCAGCGCCTCGGTCTCGCCATGCGGCCGCCCGCCCGGCTGGGTCCAGCCGCGGCCGACGACGCGCCCCTCTTTCACCAGCACGCAACCGACCGCCGGGTTGGGGCAGACCGAGCCGAGCCCACGCCGCGCCAGCGCCAGGGCCGCTTTCATATAGCCGAGATCGTTCATGGCGCCCGGCATCGCTAGGCTGCTAATCGCCGTCGACGGTGTTGCCGATGCGGTGGATGAACTCGCCGAAATCCTTGGCCTCGCGGAAATTGCGGTAGACCGAGGCAAAGCGCACATAGGCGACCTGGTCGAGCGAGGCCAGCGCTTCCATCACCAACTCGCCGATGAGCTCGCTCGGGATGTCGGTTTCGCCGGAGCTTTCGAGCTGGCGCACGATCGAGTTGATGACGCGCTCGACCCGCTCCGGCTCGACGGGCCGTTTCCGCAACGACACATGGATCGAGCGCGCCAGCTTGTCGCGGTCGAAAGGCTCGCGCTGGCCGTTCTTCTTGATGACGGTGAGCTCGCGCAGCTGCACGCGCTCGAAAGTGGTGAAGCGCGCGGCGCAATTGGGACAGAGCCGCCGCCGCCGGATCGCGGCGCGATCGTCGGTCGGCCGCGAATCCTTGACTTGCGTGTCTTCCGAGCCGCAGAACGGACAGCGCATCCCCTACCTCCCCCTCGCCGTCGCGGCGGCGCTCACGCGGGATAGACCGGGAAGCGGGCGCAGAGTGCGCTCACCTTCCGCCGCACCGCCGCCTCGACCGCGTGATTGTCCTCGCCCTTGGCGGCAAGCCCGTCGAGCACCTCGGCGATCAGCCCGCCCACTTGGCGGAACTCTGCCTGGCCGAAGCCGCGCGTCGTCGCCGCCGGGCTGCCGAGGCGGATGCCCGAGGTCACGGTCGGCTTCTCCGGATCGAACGGAATGCCGTTCTTGTTGCAGGTGATGCCGGCGCGCTCGAGCGCCGTCTCGGCGAGCTTGCCGGTGAGCTTCTTCGGCCGGAGATCGACCAGCATGAGATGCGAATCCGTGCCGCCCGAAACGATCGCGAGGCCGCTTTCGGTGAGGCTCGCGGCAAGGGCGCGCGCATTCTCCAGCACGGCGCGCGCGTAAGTGCGGAAGGCCGGGGTGAGCGCCTCGCCCAGCGCCACCGCCTTGGCGGCGATGACATGCTCGAGCGGCCCGCCCTGCAGCCCCGGGAAGACGGCGCTGTTGATCTTCTTGCCGAGCTCCTCGTCATTGCCGAGGACCATGCCGCCGCGCGGGCCGCGCAGCGTCTTGTGCGTCGTCGTCGTCACCACATGGGCGTGGGGCAGCGGGCTCGGAAAGACGCCGCCGGCGACGAGCCCGGCGAAATGCGCCATGTCGACCATCAGCACCGCCCCGATCTCGTCGGCGATGCGGCGGAGCCGGGCGAAATCGATGACCCGCGAATAGGCGGAGCCGCCGGCGATGACGAGGCGCGGCCGCTCGGCGTGCGCGACGCTCTCGAGCTGGTCATAGTCGATGAGCGCGGTGTCGCGGCGCACGCCATAGCTGACGACGCGGAACCATTTGCCCGAGATGTTGACGGGCGAGCCATGCGTCAGATGCCCGCCCGCGGCCAGATCCATGCCCAGCACCGTGTCGCCCGGCTTGAGGCAGGCGAGGAACACCGCCTGGTTCGCTTGCGAGCCGGAGTGCGGCTGCACATTGGCGAAGCTGCAGCCGAAGAGCTTCTTGGCGCGATCGATGGCGAGTTGCTCGGCTTGATCGACATATTCGCAACCGCCGTAATAGCGCCGGCCGGGATAGCCTTCGGCGTATTTGTTGGTCAGCACCGAGCCCTGCGCCTCGAGCACCGCGCGCGACACGATGTTCTCGGAGGCGATGAGCTCGATCTGGTCGCGTTGCCGCTGCAGCTCGCGGCCGATCGCCGCGGCGATCTCAGGATCGCTCTCCGCCAGCGAAGCGGTGAAGAAGCGGTCGGGCAGAGCGAGTTCAGCGGCGGTGGTGCGAGAGGACATGACGGAGACCTGTCTGAGGATGGGGGCAATCAGGAAAGCTTGGCGACGCGACGCGCATGACGGCCGCCCTCGAAGGGGGTGGTGAAGAACGTCTTGAGGCAGTCCTTCGCCAGCTCAGAGCCGAGAAGGCGTCCGCCGAGCACGAGAACATTTGCGTCGTTATGTTGGCGGGCGAGGCGCGCGGTCAAAGCGTCGTGCACCAGCGCGCCGCGCAGCTCGCGATGGCGATTGACCGCGATCGACATGCCGATGCCGCTGCCGCAGATCAGCACGCCACGCGCGGCCTGCCCTTCGCGCATCGCCGCGGTGAGCCGTTCGGCCATGTCGGGGTAATCGACGGCACCGCCGTTCGTCGTGCCGAGATCGAGCACGGAGAAGCCCAGCGCGCGCAGCTCCGGCACCAGGATGCTTTTCAGCTCGAAGCCGCCATGATCGGCAGCGATGGCGACCGTTTCGGACATCGACATCCACGGGCACAATTATGCCGCGTGATCCTACCAGATGTCGCGGTGGCTTGCCAGCCACCTACCATTCGTCGCGTGTCGTCGCGTTTCGCGCTGTCGTTGTGCCGGCTTCCCAAAGTGGACGAGCCGGGCGGTCCCACTAAAACGCGGTTGCATGCTCGAACATCTTTACCCCTGGTTCGCCGATATTGCGGTTTTGTCTTGGCAAGTTGCGCTCTCGTCCGCCCATATCGACTTTTCAAAGTGTTCATTATTCTCGCCGCAAGTGGTTTTGATTGACAGCCG
>JASHUO010000935.1 GCA_030039975.1 Alphaproteobacteria bacterium | reverse complement strand
TCGACGAAGGCGACACTTTGAGATCGCGTGGATTCCCGCTTTCGCGGAAATGGCGGAATAATTTGATTTTGCTTTGGAATTCGTCGCCCCCGCGAAAGCGTCGCGAAAGCGGGGGGCCATCTCTGAGCCGCACGATGTCGGCGAATACATCTGTGCGCGTTGGTTCCCAGCAGCGGCCAGCGCGATTGCCCGCCGGGCCGCCGCCGTGTTAGCGTCCTCTCGCCCGGATCGGCTGCGAAGCAGATCAACTCGCGACCATATAATTCCGAAAAATCAAAGACTTCAGGGGGATTTCTGATGCAATATCTGAAATCGCTCGGCGCCGTCATGACCGCCGCGCTGCTCAGCCTTTGCTGGACGGCAGTGGCTGAAGCCGGGCCGACGCTCGATGCGGTGAAGAGCCGGGGTGTCGTCACCTGCGGCGTCAGCACCGGGCTGGCCGGCTTCTCCATGCCCGACCGCCAGGGCAACTATCAAGGGCTCGACGCCGATACCTGCCGGGCGATTGCCGCCGCCGTGCTCGGCGATGCCAAGAAGGTGAAGTTCGTGCCGGCGACGGCGGAGCAGCGCTTCACCTTGCTGCAGGCCGGCGAGGTCGATGTGCTCACGCGCAACACCACCTGGACCTTGCTGCGCGAGGCCGAGAACGGCTTCCTCTTCGCGCCGGTAACCTATTACGACGGGCAGGGCTTCATGGTGGCGAAGAAGCTCGGCGTCAAAAGCGCCAAGGAGCTCGACGGCGCCACGATCTGCGTTCAGCCCGGCACCACCACCGAGCTCAACCTGGCGGACTATTTCCGCACCAACCATATGAAGTTCAAGCCGCTCGTCATCGAGAAACTCGACGAGGTCGAGAACGCCTTCTTCTCCGGCCGCTGCGATGCCTATACCACCGACCGCTCCGGCCTCGCCGGGACGCGCGCCGCCAAGGCGCCCAATCCCGACGATTACGTCATCCTGCCCGAGGTCATCTCCAAGGAGCCGCTGGCGCCGGCGGTGCGGCACGGCGATGATGAATGGTTCGACATCGTGCGCTGGACCGTCTTCGCGATGATCGATGCCGAAGAGAAGGGCGTGACCTCGGCCAATGTCGATCAGATGCTGAAGAGCGATGATCCCGAGGTGCAGCGCATGCTGGGGGTGACGCCGGGCATGGGCAAGGCGCTCCACCTGCCCGAGAACTGGGCCTATCAGGTGATCAAGCAGGTCGGCAATTACGGCGAGGTGTTCGAGCGCAATGTCGGCCCCAAATCGCCGCTGAAGCTCGAGCGCGGCCTCAACCAGCTCTGGACCAAAGGCGGGTTGATGTACGCCATGCCCTTCCGCTGAGCGGAATGAGCAGCCTCGATAGCCCCGCTCGTTCTGCCGCGCCGGCGCGGCTTGCCTTCCTTCACGACGAGCGCCTGCGCGGCATCGCTTTCCAGGTTCTGGTCGTCGTCCTCGTCGCCGGACTCTTTCTCTATCTCGGCGCCAATGTCATCGACAACCTTCGCCGGCAGGGCATCGCTACCGGCTTCGATTTCCTGCGGCGCGAGGCGTCCTTCGCCATCGGCATGGCGCTCATCCCGTTCAGCCCGGCCGACAGCTATGCGCGCGCGCTCCTGGTGGGCTTTCTCAATACGCTACTGGTGGCCGCGCTCGGCATTCTGCTCGCAACGGGGCTCGGCTTTTTCATCGGCATCGCCCGGCTCTCGCGCAACTGGCTCGTCAGCCAGCTCGCCCTCGTCTATGTCGAGATCATGCGCAACACGCCGCTTTTGCTGCAGATCTTCGCCTGGTGGGACCTGCTGCGGATCGATGCGCCGCAGCCCCGCGCGGCGTGGCAGCCGCTGCCGCATGTCTATATCTCGAACCGCGGCATCTATTTTCCGGTGCCGGTCTATGATCCGCTTTATCTTTGGATGCTTGCGGCGGCGGGTTGCGGCATCGCCGGGGCGGTGCTGCTCCGGCGCTGGGCGGCGCGGCGCCAGGCGTTGACCGGCCGCCCGCTGCCGGCGGGTTGGCTCGCAGCTTTTGCGATCATGCTGCCGCCCATCGCCGTCTTCTTCGCCGGCGGCGCGCCCCATCTTCTCGACCTGCCGCAGGTGACGCGGTTCGATTTCACCGGCGGCGAAAGCGTCAGCTTCGAATTCGCGGCGCTGCTGCTGGCGCTCGGCGTCTACACCGCGGCTTTCATCGGCGAGATCGTGCGCGCCGGCATCCTGGCCGTGCGCCGCGGCCAGGTCGAGGCGGCCGAGGCGCTGGGCTTGCGCCGCTTCCAGGCCTTGCGCTTCGTCGTGCTGCCGCAGGCGATCCGCGTCATCGTTCCGCCGCTCACCAGCGAGTATCTGAACCTGACCAAGAACAGCTCGCTTGCGGTGGCCATCGGCTTTCCCGATCTCTTCTCGGTCGGCGGCACGATCGCGAACCAGACCGGGCAAGTGCTCGAAGTCACCGCGATCCTGGTCGCGGTCTATCTCTCGCTCAGCCTTCTCACCTCGCTGGCGATGAACCTCTACAACCGCCGCACCGCGCTGGTGGAGCGCTGAGCCGCGATGCGGGCGCCTGCCGCCTTCCTCGCCCCGGCGCTGCGCTGGCTGCGTGCCCGCCTCTTCAATAATGTCTTCAACGGCCTGTTGACGCTCCTCGTGCTCTATCTGCTGGCGCGGACCTTGCCGGGGCTGGTCGAGTGGGCCGCGGTGAAGGCATCGCTGTTCGCGCCCGACGACCGGGTTTGCGAAGCGGCTGGCGGCGCCTGCTGGTCCTTCATCCGCGACTGGTTCCGCTTCATCGTCTTCGGTCGTTATCCCTATGCCGAGCAATGGCGGCCGGCGGTGGCGCTGCTGATCTTCGTCGCGCTGCTGCTGCTCAGCTTCTCGCATCGCCTGCGGGCGCGAGCGCTGGGGCTGAGTTGGATCGGCGGACTCGCCGTCGTACTGCTGCTGATGCATGGCGGCGTTCTCGGCATGCCGGTGGTCGAGACCGAGCTCTGGAACGGCGTGGTGCTGGCGCTGCTGCTGGCAGCCGGGGGTCTCGCCGGCGGCTTCCCGCTGGCGCTGCTCCTCGCGCTCGGCCGGCGCTCGACCTTGCCGGCAGTGCGCTGGCTTTCCGTGGCCTTTATCGAAGTGGCGCGCGGCGTGCCGTTCATCGCCTGGCTTTTCCTCGGCCTCATTGTGATGCCGCTGTTCCTGCCGCCGGAGGTTTCGATTCCGAAGCTGTGGCGGGCGGAGATCGTGTTCACGCTGTTCATTGCCGCCTATCTCGCCGAGGTCGTGCGCGGCGGGCTCCAGGCGATGCCGCACGGCCAATACGAGGCAGCGGACGCGCTGGGGCTCGGCTACGTCCAGCGCATGCGTCTGGTGATCCTGCCGCAGGCGCTCGCGATCACCATTCCGGCCCAGGTCAACACCTTCATCGGCGTCCTCAAGGACACGACCCTGATCTCGATCATCGGGCTCTTCGACCCGCTGCAAGACACCAACACGGCGCTCAACGACCCCGCCTGGCGGCTTGCTTACGTCGAAGGCTATCTCTTCATCGCCGCCTTCTATTTCGTGTTCTGCTATTTCATGTCGCTGTACAGCCGGCGGCTCGAGCGGCGTCTGGCGCCGGGGAGGGCTTAGCTCTGACGGAAGCGCCGGCACATCCCATGATCGAGCTGCGCCATGTGCACAAATGGTTCGGCGCGCATCATGTGCTGAAGGATGTGAGCTGCACCGTCGGCCGCGGCGAGCGGGTCGTCGTCTGCGGGCCGTCGGGCTCGGGCAAATCGACGATGATCCGCTGCATCAACCGGCTCGAGGAGCATGATCGGGGACAGATCCTCGTCGACGGCATCGAGCTCACCACCGATCTCCGGCAGATCGAGGCGATCCGCCGCGAAGTCGGCATGGTGTTCCAGCAATTCAATCTCTTTCCGCATCTGACGGTGCTGGAGAACCTGACCCTGGCGCCGATCTGGGTCAGGCGCATGCCGCGGCGCGAGGCCGAGGAGCTTGCCATGCTCTATCTCGAGCGCGTGCGCATCCCCGAACAAGCGCAGAAATATCCAG
>JASHUO010000934.1 GCA_030039975.1 Alphaproteobacteria bacterium | reverse complement strand
CATCGCAAGCGACGGCATAAGCCGTCTCGCGCAGCTTCTGCGGCAAGGCGCTCTTGATGCCCTTCAGCGCCTGCTCGAGCCCGTCCGCCTTGGCGAGGAGCTGGGCGCATTCCTTGAGGTCCTGGGTGAAGCGCTTGCGCTCATAGCCGCGGAATGCCGGCAGGTGATTGACGATATCGCCGATGATCTGCAGCTCGGCATCGGTCATGTCGGTGTCCGCGGCGGAGACCAGCATCATGGTGTAGATGAGCGCGGAATGGGGATCCATCATGGCGACCTCTGGGATGTGCGGCGGCCACCATGCAGGGCGCCGGGCGGCGGGTCAACGTGTCGTCACGGAAGGCGCGCGCCGCGCGAGGAATTCCGCGGTCCGGGCAATCGCCTCTTTGAGGCCGAGCCGCTCGACCGCGACGCCTTCGGGAAAGGCGCCGGCGAGCCGCGACGGCATCTGCGCATCGAGCAGCACGAACACGCCGCAATCATCGGCGCGGCGCACGAGGCGGCCGAAGGCCTGCTTGAGGCGGAGCCGGGTGATCATGTCGTCATAGCGCGCCCCGCCGAAATGGGCGCGGCGCGCCTTGTGCAGGATGTCCGGCCGCGGCCAAGGCACGCGGTCGAAGACGATGAGGCGCAGCGAGCGCCCCGGCACGTCGACGCCGTCGCGGACCGCATCGGTGCCGAGGAGCGAAGCATCCTCCTCGGCGCGGAAGATGTCGACGAGCGTCGAGGTGTCCATGCCGTCGACATGCTGCGCCAGCAAGGGAATGCCGGCTTCCTCGAGCGGTGCGGCGATGCGCTGATGCACCGCGCGCAGCCGCGCGATGGCGGTGAAGAGCCCGAGCGCGCCGCCGCCCGAGGCGAGGAACAGCTCGCGATAGGCCGCCGCCACCTGCGCCGGTTCGTCGCGGCGCACATCGGTAACGACGAAGACCCGCGTCTGCGCGGCATAGTCGAAAGGCGACGGCACGCGCACGCGCAGCGCCGGGTTCGCCAGATGCCGGGCGCCGGTGCGCGCCTCGGCGGCCTCCCAATCGCGCAGCGCATCGCCGCTGCCATCGGTGAGCGTCGCCGAAGTGACGAGCAGCCCATGCGCCGGCTTGCCGACGAACTCGACGAAAGGCCGCGTCGGATCGATCCAGTGGCGATGCAGCCCGACATCGAGCTCATGCCCGTCGCCGCGCTCGATCGAGAGCCAGTCGACGAAGTCGTCCGGCTGCTCGGCGGCGATCTCGCGCAACGCCCGCTGCCAGCCGCCAAGCTCGACGATGGCACGCCGCTCGAGGCCGAGCACCGCCGCTTCGATGCGAAAGCGCGTGCCCTGGTCGAGCTCTGCCGCCTCTTCCTCGAGCCGGCCTGTGAGGCGCTCGGCGAGGAGGCGCATCGGGATCGAGATCTTCTCCAGGGCGAGCGCCAGCGCCTCGCCTGCCGCGACTAGCCCGTCGATCGCCGGCCTGAGCTCGGTCTCGAGGCTGTAGCCCTGATCGCGCTGCGGCGCGCGGGCATGCACCTGCTGGCGTACCAAGGCGAGAAAGGCTTCGGTTGCCTGGTGCGGCCGCGCTTCGGCGAGGCGCTGCGCCCAGCCTTCGCCGGGGAGAGCGCGCGCGCCGACGAGAACCGCGGCCAGCGCGCGCTCGGCGGCATCATCGCCGGCGACGAGATCCTGGAGCCGGCGGCGCAACCCGCGCGCCCGGCCGCGCGCGCCTTCCTCGGCGCCGAGGATCCAGCGCCTCAGCTCCGCCGCTTCCTGGCCGGTGAGCGCGAGCGAGAAGGTGCTGTCGGCGGCGTCGAACACGTGATGCCCCTCGTCGAAGACGTAGCGCGTCGGCAAGGTGCCGTCGTCGAGCCCGCCCAGCGCCGCCTGCACCATGACCAAGGCGTGGTTGGCGACGACGATGCGCGCGCGCCGCGCGCGGCGTACGCTCTTCTCGATGAAGCAGCGATGGCAATGCAGGCAGGCGCTGTGGATGCATTCGCCGCGGCGATCGGCGAGGCCGAGGCTGCGCGCGCGGCCGATGACGTCGGGGAGCCAGCCCGGGAAGTCGCCGCCGACCATATCGCCGTCGCGCGTCGCCGCGATCCAGCGCGCCATCAGCCCAAGCGCGGCGGCGTCATAGGGCCGCATCGGCAAAGCCCCGACGCCCTCCTCGAAATTGAGCAGGCAGAGATAGTTCTCACGCCCCTTGCGCAGGACGACGCGGCGATTCTTCTCGGCGGTGTCGGGATAGAGGCGATCGAGCTCGCCGGTGATCTGGTGCTGCAGGTTGCGGGTATAGGTCGAGAGCCAGACGGCGCCCTGGTTCTTCTCCGCCCAAAGGCTCGCCGGCGCGATGTAGCCCAGGGTCTTGCCGACGCCTGTGCCGGCTTCGGCGAGCACCAGCTGCGGCTCGTCGGCAGCCTCGCGCGGACGGAAGGCGCCGCTCACCGCAGCGGCGTAGTCGGCTTGTTGCGGCCGTGCCTCGGCGCCCGCGCCCAGCAGCGCAGCGAGCCGTTGGCGTGCCTCGCTCTCCTCGACCGGGATATTGCCGGGGGGTGGCGGCGGCGCCTGCTCCGCCCATTCCGGCAGCTTACGCCAGACCGCGAGCCCGGCCGGCGTCGCCCCGCCCGCCGCCTCGCCGAGCGCCGCCAGGACCGCACCGGCCCAGGACCAGCCGCCGCGCTCCATGGCCAGCGCCACGGC
>JASHUO010000933.1 GCA_030039975.1 Alphaproteobacteria bacterium | reverse complement strand
GCGGCGCTGGAGCGCTTTCCGGGCTCGGGCTCACCGCGGCGGTTGCCGCCTCGGCCGATGGGGCGGGCGGCATGGCTGCCGTAGCGCTTGGTGCCGCTGCTGCCGTAGTGCTTGGCGCGGTTGCCGCCGTGTCGCTTGGTGCGGTTGCTGCCGTTGCGCTTGGCGCGGTTGCCGCGGTGTCGCTTGGCGCTGTTGCTGCCGTTGCGCTTGGCGCGGCTGCCGCCGTGTCGCTTGGCGCTTTCGGTTCGGGGAGGGGCGTTGCGGCGACGCTCTCGCGCGGTACCGCCGGCGCGGTCGCCGCCACCGGCGCGACCGGCGCCGCCTTCCGCGCCGCGACGGCGGGCGGCTTATGCTTCGGTTTCGCCTTGGCCACGACCTTCTTTTTCTTCGCTTTGGCCTGGTGCTGGGCGCTGCGCTCGCGCTGATAGGTCGGCGCCGTCACGCGGCGTTCCGGCGGCGCGCCGCGCAGCAGATCGGGCAAGGTGCGCGGCGGTCCGAGCGAATCGAGCACGCTCTGGTCGACTGTGACCGAAGGCGGCTGCACGCCGCCCACCACCGTCTGCGCGGTGCCGGGCGCGGCTGAGACGAAGAGGAAAGCCAAGGCCAGGGCGAAAAGGTTCGTCGGGTTCATGACAACACGAAGGGCTGAGCTCGCCATGCCGCCGCGGTCCATCAATGCTTCATCGGGGCGCGTCATTTGCCGCGTCGCTACCGTAAAATACCGCAAGCAGGCCTGTCACCGCCACAGTCAGTTTGTCGCCGGCCCTTTAAGCGCCCGGTTGAGCAGCTGCATCAGCGGCTGATGCAAATGGGGATTGGCGGCGATGACGTCGCCGCCAGCCAGCATGCCCTGGCCCCCCTCCATATCCGTGACATAGCCGCCGGCCTCGCGGACGATGAGAATGCCGGCGGCAAGGTCCCAGGGGGCGAGCTTGAACTCCCAATAGCCGTCGAACCGACCGGCGGCGACATAAGCGAGGTCGAGCGAGGCGACGCCGAGCCGGCGGACCCCGCTGGTGGTCGCGATCACCGCGCCCAAGGTCGCGAGATAGCTCGGGTGATCGCCGCGGCCGATGAAGGGGATGCCGGTGCCGATCAGCGCTTCGGGCAGATGCCGCCGCGCCGAGACACGCAGCCTGCGGTCGTTGTGAAAGGCGCCGGCGCCCTTCTCGGCCCAGAACATCTCATCGCGCACCGGCTCGTAGATCACGCCGGCGATGATCTCGCCGTCGCGCTCCAGCGCGATCGAGATGGCGAAGTACGGAATCCCGTGCAGGAAGTTGGTGGTGCCGTCGAGCGGATCGACGATCCAGCGATGATGCACGTCGCTGCCGGTTTCGCCGCCGCTCTCCTCCATGAGGAAGCCATAGCCGGGGCGCGCCTTGCCCAGCTCGGCGCGCAGCACCTTCTCCGCTTTGAGATCGGCGGCGCTGACGAAATCGCCCGGCCCCTTGACCGAAACCTGGAGCTGCTCGACCTCGCCGAAATCGCGAATGAGGCCGCGCGCCGCCTTCAAGGCGGCGCCAGCCATCACGTTGATCGTGGCCGAGCGTGGCGCCACGAAGCGTCAGTCCTTCGCGCGCTCGAGATAGGTGCCGTCGGCGGTGTTGACGACGATCTTCGTGCCGGCGGCGACGTGCGGCGGGATCATGACGCGGCGGCCGTTTTCGAGCTTGCCGGATTTGTAGGAGGAAGACGCGGTCTGGCCCTTCACCACGGGATCGGCCTCGACCACGGTCATGACCACGCTCTGCGGCAGCGTCACCGCCAGCGGCGAGCCTTCATAGAGCTGGATGGTGCAGATCATGCCTTCGCTGAGGAAATCCGCGGGCTCGCCGATCATCTCCTTGTTGACCGTGATCTGCTCGAAACTCTCATTGTCCATGAAGGTCGCCATGTCGCCGTCGAAATAGAGGAACTGCATCTCCTTCTCGTCGAGGCGGACCCGCTCCACCGTTTCCTGGGTGCGGAAGCGCTCGTTGAGCTTCGAGCCGCCGCGCAGGTCGCGCATCTCGACTTGCGCGAAGGCGCCGCCCTTGCCCGGCTGCACCAGCTCGCGGCGCACCACCAGCCAGAGCTTGCCCTGATGCTCCAGGACATTGCCCGGCTTGATGTCGATGGCACTGATCTTCATGGCGCTCGCCTCGCTGGCGCTTTCGGGGGACAAAGGGATTTGGCGTGGAGGCGCTTCCTAGCAGCTTGGACGCGGCAAAGGAAGGGGTTGCCGCTCCCCAGGCATCGACTCCGCGTCAGTCGAGACCGAGCTGCGGCCCGATCGGGTTCACCTTGCCGGACAGCACGTCGCGCACCGCGACCGGCGGATATCCGACCTTGCCGTCGAGGCTCTGCCGCCAGGCAGCGACGATCATGTCGCGCAGCTCGGCCGAAGCGGCGGCGAGCCTGGCGGCGGCGAAGTCCTTGCCGCGCGGATCGCCGTCGCGGAAGCCGCCCGCCTTCTCGAGGGCGTAGAGCGGCACGACTTGCGCGTGGGTGGCGCCGATATAGGCCGCTACGCGCGCGGCGATGCCGCAGCGGCAATCGCGATAGGGCGCGAGATGCGCCCGCATATCGCCGAGGCTCACCTCGCTGCGCACGAACGCACCCTCGAAGAAGGCATGGAGCGTCGTCGCCGTCGTATAGCCTTCGGGATTGGGGAAAGGGCCCCAGCCATTGTAATGCATGCTGACATGAAGCGGCTGGCTCGCATCGCCGACGAAATGGCTCCAATAGCCGAGATCCCGGATCGTCAGCAGCTCGCGCAGCCGCCGGTCGCGGGCAAACCAGGCACGGTCGCCGGGGCGCTTTGCCATCCGCGCGGCGGCATCATCGACGCGCCAATGGGCGAAATCCTCGGCGAGCTGCTGCCAGCCATCGATGATGGCGTAGTAGACATAGCCGGCCTTGTATTGGTCGCTGCCGGCGGCGCGCAGCAGCGTGTCATAGGCCTCGCGGGTCGGCGGCAACGCATCGAGCGCGAGCTTTCCCGCCACCTTTCCTTCGTCGTCGAGGTTGATGAAATGGCCGGGATCGCGCTCGGCATCATGCGTCGTGCCGGCGCCCTTGGAGCGATCCGCCTCGCGCCCGATCTCGGCGATCATCGCCGCCGCCGCGCTGCCGCGCAGGAAGCCGGGGATCTCTTGGGGCAGGCTCGCGATGGCGAGCAGGCCGATGAGGCGATGTCCGGTCGCGCCCCAGGCCCGGGCCTCGCCGGAGCCGAGGGCGAGGAAAGCCGCGATAAGGAGCGGCGTGATGACAGCAGGGTAGCGGCGCATGGGCCTCTCTCGGATGACGGACGGGACATGCTAGCTTCAGCGCGGACATGGTTTAGCAGGCAGGGCGATCGCGTATAGATTCACCACGGAGGCACGGAGGACACGGAGACTAGGTGTTTGGCGCGCGAAGCGCGCCCTGCCTTCGCCGGAGCGAAGCCGCCTCGGTTTGGCGCAGACGGGCGTTCTTCGCTTCTCCGTGTTCTCCGTGCCTCCGTGGTGATTCTTTTCGTACCGCGGGTACGGTGACAAATGCGATTGCTGTGGTGTAGCAGGGGAGCATGAGCGGCGCATGACAAGCGGCGAATGGTGGCGGCCCGACCGCTTCGCGCTGAAGCGCGCGCATCTCGAAACGCGCGGCCGCGTCGTCGCCGCGATTCGCCGCTTCTTCGCCGAGCGCGGCTTCGTCGAGGTGGAGACGCCGGCGCTGCAGGTCAGCCCCGGGCTCGAGCCGCATCTCCAGGCCTTCGCCACCGAGCTCACCGAGCCGGGCGAGGGCAAGCGCCGGCGCTATCTCCACACCTCGCCCGAATTCGCCATGAAGAAGCTGCTGGTGGCCGGCGTGCCGCGCCTTTTCCAGCTGGCGCATTGCTTCCGCGACGGCGAGCGCGCGCCGACGCATCATCCCGAGTTCACCATGCTCGAATGGTATCGCGCCGGCGCCTCCTATCGCGATCTCATGGCCGATTGCGAGGCGCTGCTCCGCGCCGTCCTCGCCGCGGCCGGGCGCGAGCGCTTCACCTGGCACGGTGAGGTCGCCGATCCCGGCGCGCCCTGGGGCTATCTCAGCGTCGCCGAGGCGTTCCAGCGCTTTTGCGGCATTGATCTCCTCGCCACCGCCACCGACCCGGCGGTGCCGAGTCTCGCGCTGCTCGCCGCCTCGGCGGCGCCGCTCGGGCTTGCGCCTCATCCCGGCGACACCTGGGAGGATCTGTTCTTCCGCATCTTTATGGAGCGCATCGAGCCGAGCCTCGGCGTCGGTGCGCCGGCGATCCTCTACGACTACCCCATCTCGATGGCGGCG
>JASHUO010000932.1 GCA_030039975.1 Alphaproteobacteria bacterium | reverse complement strand
TGGCTGTCCTTGACGACGATCTCCACCGGCACTGTAGTGCCGCCGCTCTTGATGCCAGTCTTGAAGGTCTCGCGCACTTGCGCCAGGACGAAACTGTCGGCCTCGCCGAAGGGCGCGAGCGGCCCGGTCTGCGGGCTGACATAGCCGAGCTTGAAGCTCTTCCCGGCGGCGATCGCCGGGAACCCCAGCGCCGCCGCGGCGACGAGCGCGCCGCTTCCCTGCATCAACCGGCGCCGCGTGACCCGCGGCACGCGTTTGCGCATCTTGATCATGCTTTCCTCCCTCGAAGGTTCCGTTCTTGTCAGCGCCGCTTCAGCCAGGGGTAACGCGCGGTATCGGCACCGGCGTAATCGGGGTCGAGATAGATGAAGCAGCGCTGGATCTTCCAATCGCGGATCTCGAACACATCGCACCAGCGACCGGCGCCCCATTCCGGCACCCCTGCGCGCCAGCTCCCATCGCGGTGTTCGCCATGGCTTGTGCCTTCGCAGGCGAGGACGTCGCCGCCGGAGAAGATCCAGTTGAAATGCGAATAGTGGTGCTCGATCGATTTGACGGTGCCGCCGACATCGGCGAAGAGCCTGCCGATCTGGTCCTTGCCCGAGGCGAGCCCCCATTTCGGGAAATAGACCTGGGCGTCATCGGCGAAGAGATCGAGGATACTGCCGCCATCCGACGTCACGCCGCCTTTGTCGAAGGCCTTCAAATATTCGAGGGCGACCGATTTCCGCTGCTCGTCCGTCATCGTCGTGCGCGTCAGTGCCATGGGCTCCTCCCGATCATGCTCAGCGCAGAGACCAGCGCGGTATCTAGGGTCGACGTTAGAAGACGACCGGCACGACCGGCGCCTTTCCGCTCTCGATGAGAGCCGGGATCGCGTTCGAATTGTTCTCCCAGACCAGCAGCATCGAGCGCTTGGGCGAGAAGCCCTGATGGCGGATATCCGCCGGCATGGCGCAGATATCGCCGGCGCGGCAGACGACGCGGGCGCGCGGCGCACCGGTCTCCTTGCGCTTGATTTCCCAGATGATCTCGTCGGAGAGCTGCATGAACCACTCGACGCGGTCATTGCCATGCTCGACCGGCAGGATGAACTCTTCGGAAGTCGGGCAATAGAGGCTGTCCTTCACCACCGAGCAGACCGACGGATTCCAGGTGACGTCGGAGCGCGAGAGATAGGCGAAGAGGTTGAAGGCCGAGACCTCGCCCTCGAAGCCCGGCTCGGGATAGACTTCCGGCTGGTCTTGCGGCACGTCGGCGAAATGGCGATTGACGGGATAGCCGCCGGCGTCGCTGCGCTGCGGCGTGTCGCCGGGCAGGCCCACCATGCGCTTGGCGGTCACGCGCTGACGCTCGATCGCCCGCTTGTTGTCGCCGTCCTTGCGCCCGTAAGGCTGCTTCGTCTCCTCGGGCGCGGCGAAGGGATCGTAGCCGCGGTTGGTCCAGTCCTCGAGGATCGCCTTGAAGGTCGCCATCAGATCTTCGGATTTGTAGGTCTCGTTGTAGTCGCGCCCGGCCTTGCGATAAGCGTCGTTGAAGCGCCCGGCGAACATGTCGACGGTGCCGTAGTGATTGAGCGTGCCAAAGACGCCGTCGAAATTGACCGTGCCGTAGAAGAAGTTCCAGGCGATGTCGCGCTGCAGCGCGCGCAGGAAGATATCCGCCGCCATGGTATGCGTACCCTTGGGCCAGCGGATATGGACGAAGTATTCGTCGCGATGGAACTCGAAGGCGCCCTTCTTGAAGCGGCGATAGCCGTAGTAATTGTCGGGCTCGGAAGCCTGCACGGCGAACGCTGTCGACATGGCGCTCTCCCCCTATTTCGTCTGGCAGATGTCAGCCCACCGCTCGACGGTGACATCGCCCTGGATCGTCTGGATCGTCACCACGGACGGTTGGTCGGCGTGGAATTGATAGGCAGAGCCCTTGGGCAGCAGCGTCATATGTCCGCGGCCGGCGACGACGCGGCCCATCTTCCGCCCGGAGGGTGCCGCCGTGAGGCGAAGTGCGCCGCTCTTGTCGGATGGCACCAGCGGCGTCTCCGGCTTCATCAGCCGCACCTCGACCCGGCCATCCATCACCAGGGCGAACTCGTCATGGGCGCAGGCGTACCAGGGCGAGGTACCCTCGGCGCGCAAGGCCTCGATGACGTAGTCGAAATTCTTACCGACGGCGACCCGCTCATAGGGCTGCGACTTCTCCGCCACCTCGAAGACGTTGGAGAAGACGTAGTTCCGGGGGTCGTCGTCGATCACCTCGACGCCACCCTTCTGATAGTTGCGCAACGAGCCGAAAACGGTCTTCACGTCGGTCATGCCGACCACTCCTCTTTCGAGCGTGTCTAAGACGCATGCTAGGCGCGCCGGTGCCGCCCTTTCCTGCACGAACCCGAAGAAAAACCTGCACGAAATTGCGGCGGAACGCGGCCGGCCCTAGTGCCGGAAGGTGGCGCGGTAAGCGGCGGGCGTCGTGCCGCAATAGCGCCGGAACAGCCGGGTGAGGTGCTCCTGGTGGCAGAAGCCGCAATCGATGGCGATCGCCGAGATCGGCAGCTCGCCCGCCGACAACAGCCGCTTGGCGAATTCCAATCGCCGCTGCAGCAGGTACTGGTGCGGCGGAACACCCGTGGCGAGCTTGAACTGCCGAGCGAAATAGACCGGGCTGAGAGCGGTGGCGGCGGCCAGCTCAGCCAAGCTCGGATCGCCGCCCAGATGGGCCTCGATATAGTCGATGGCGCGCCGCAGCTGCCGCTCGCTTAGCCCCGGCCCGCGCGCGACGGGCGCGCAGGTCGCCGGCGCGGTCGAATGCGAGCGGATCAGCCGGGCCGCGGCAGCGCGGGCGAGGTGGTCGACATAAAGCGCGGCCGCCGCGCTCCCTTCGCAAAGCTGGTCGCGCAGCGCGAGGGCGATCTGTTCGAGCAAGGGATCGCGGGTGCCCAGCCCAGGGACGATGCGAGGCACCTCGCCGCCGCCCGCGAACTCCACCGCAATCTCGTCGACGACGGCGCGGCTCAAATAGAAATGGATCGTGTCGAGCTCCGCCTCGAGCCTGACCCCGAAGCTGACGCCGCCCGGCATGACAAAGGCGCCGCCCGGCGGGATGAGGCGGGTCTCCTGCCGGCCGTCGAGCGTGCGGCAGACTCGGACCGGTCCGCTCAGATGCACGACGACAAGGTGATCGGCGACCGGTTGGAACAGCCCCTCGAAGGGCGCCTCGCGCTGGGTCGAGGCAAACACCGAGCGCCAGCCGAGGGTGTCGCTCGATGCCCAGATGCGCGTTCCCGCCCGCGTCACAAGCCCATGGGTCTCGGCGAGCGACCTGACCGAGCCGGAGGCTCCTCCCCGCATGACCTCCTCCTCGCCGGCGGGTGGCCTGTCGCGGCCCTTCTCACGCCCGGCGGGCAAATCTTAGCTCGGATTTCTCGCATCGTCATGCGCTGCGTTGCGCTCGACTTTTGCCGGAACTGCGCCACCATGGAGGCGGGAGGGACGTCATGCTCGAAGGCACGCATCGCTATTTCCTGCAGGAGCGGGTGATCTATGGCCGGCCGGCCGACGAGGCGGTCGCGGCGGAAGCGGCGGCGCTCGGCGCCCGCCGCGTCTTCCTCACCACCACGCGCTCGCTCGCCGGCGAGGATGGGCTCGCCGCCAAAATCGCCCGCGCCTTGGGCGAGCGCCATGCCGGCAGCTTCGCCGGCATCAGCGCGCATTCGCCGCGCGACGCCGTCATCGCCGGCGCCGGCCTCGCGCGTGAGGTCCGCGCCGATCTCCTCGTCGCCGTAGGCGGCGGGTCGGTCATCGATGCGACCAAAGTGATGCTGCTCTGCCTCTGGCACGGGCTGCAATCGGTCGACGCGCTGGATGACTATCGCGGCGCGCGCGGCGTCGATCCAAGCCGGCGGCCGCCGGGCCTCGAGGGTGCCATCCGCATGCTCGCCGTGCCGACGACCTATTCGGCGGCGGAATTCACCTATATGGCCGGCGTCAGCGATATCAGGCGGCGCGTCAAGGAGCTTT
>JASHUO010000931.1 GCA_030039975.1 Alphaproteobacteria bacterium | reverse complement strand
CCAATGGCACGGCCACAATGTGTTCTTCCGCGACGGCGAGCGCGTGTTCCGCACCTACTTCATCAACAGCCGCGGCGATGAGGCGATGGGGACCATCTGGAGCTACCTCGATATCACGCCGCTCGGCCGTCAGGAGACTTGGGAGGATTCGCCAGCGGGCTATCCCCAGACCCCGCCCTACAAGTGGTGGAACTGGCACGACACCTACGACGCCGCGGCCGCCCCTGATCCGAAGTGGGTCGACATCATCGCCGACCCGCAAGCAGCCGCCCGAAAGCGCGCAGCAGAGGAGAAAGCATGACGGGGGCAAGGCCGTCGTGCGCTGCCACGCGACAAATCCGGGCTCGGCGTCTCGCGCCGTGGTAGCGCTGCGCGCCGCGGCGTGGCACACTGCCGGCGATAAATTGATAAAAGCCGGAGGAACGCATGAAGGCATTCTGGCGCCTGGCGCTCGCCGCCGCCGCGGCGGCGCCCATCCTGGGTTTTGCCGCTGGCGCCCAGGCGCAGCTCATCATCATCGGCAATGACGAGAAGCAGGGCTTCGAGAACGGCAAGCCGGTGATGCATCCGCCGGGCAAGGATACAGTCCTGATCGTCGACATCAGCAATCGCACCAAGCCGAAGATCGTCGGCAGCCTGCCGCTGATGAACACGGTGGTGGGGCCGCCGGTCAATCTCGCCATCACCCCGGATCAAAAACTGGCGCTGGTCGCCAATTCGCTCGACTGGGTCAAGGATGGCGACAGCTGGAAGGGCGCGCCCGACAACAAGCTGTATGTCATCGATCTCACCGCCTCGCCGCCGAAGCAGATCGCCACCGTCGAGATCGGCAAGCAGCCTTCGGGCATGGCGATCAACCGCGCCGGCACGCTGGCGCTCGTCGCCAACCGCGCCGATGACACGGTGAGTGTGCTTAGCATCGACGGCAAGGAGGTGAAGCTCGTCGACAACGTCTCGGTGAGCAGCGGCGGTCCGACGAAAGAGCAGCCCTCGGCGGTCGCCTTCACGCCCGACGGCAAGCGCGCGCTGGTCACCAAATTCGCCGCCAACAAAGTGGCGTTGCTGACCGTCGACGGGCAGAAGGTGACCTATACCAAATACGACATGGCCACCGGCCTCTGGCCCTATAACGTGGCGATCACCCCGAACGGCGCCCTCGCCATCGTCGGCAATAATGGCGGCGCCGGCTCATCGGATGGGCAAATCGACACGGCGGCGATCATCGACATGACGCTCGATCCGCCGCGGGTCGTCGACCAGGTGGTCGTCGGCGACGGTCCGGAGGGTCTCGCCATGAGCCCGACCGGCGGTTTTGCCGTCGAGCAGATCTTGAACGGCGCCAATCTCTCGCATGACAAGTTCTACTATCACCCGCACTCCTACATCTCGCTGCTCAAGATCGAGGGCAAGAAGGTGCGCAGGGTGTCGGAGACCCCTGTCGGCGGCTTGGCCGAGGGCATCGTCTTCAGCCCCGATGGGCAGTACGTCTATGCTGGAAACTTCATGGATGCCGACATGACGATCCTCAAGCTTGAGGGCAATCGCCTCATCAAGGTCGGCACGATGAAGCTGCCCGGCCATCCCGCGTCGATGCGCGGCGGGCCGAGTTGAGCGGACGCCCAAGATGGGGGCGCTGCCCGTACGGCGGCGCCCGCGGCAGCCTCTAGCGCAGCTCGGCTTCGCGGTTGCCGAGCTTGGCGATGAGCCGCAGGATGTCGGCCTGCAGCTGCGGATCCTTGATGCCGTAATAGCCGCGGATCAGCGACATGATCTCGCGCCGGTCGAAGGTCTCGCTGACCTCGGGCGCGGCCTCTTGCGCCAGGTTCTTTGCCACCAGACCGTCGGGGTAGCCCTCGAAGAAGAACGCCGGCGAAACCTGCAGCACCTGCGCCACGTCGTAGAGCCGGCTCGCCGATATGCGGATATCGCCGGACTCGTATTTCTGTACGGCCTGGAAGGAGACGCCGATCTTGCTGGCGAGCGCCCCTTGGCTCAGGCCGAGCTGGATGCGGCGCAGCCGCATGCGCCCCCCGACATAGATGTCGATCGGATGCGGCGCGTTGTCTTTTTGTGACATCATGGGCTGTTTTTGCAACCTGCGGTTTCGTGGTCGTAGCTGCGGTCCCCCTCTCGATCCCCCCGCTACGTCGGGGATCGACCCGTCTTGAAGAACCCGCTTGCGTGCTCCTGTTGCACGGGCTGCCCGAAAGCGCGGCAAAGCGCTCGGCGGCCACCCCTGGAATGGCGGTTTGGGCCAGCCATCGTGACGAGGCTCGGCTGGAAACCACCCCTAATTGCATCCTACCGGAAGCCGGGATGATCGCAAACAGTTTATCAGCGCGTGAGGGACCGGTTCAAGGATCGGCCGCCCCGAACCTAATGGATTGATTTTATTTAATTAAAGGACAATACTTCTCGCCCTTGTAGTCGTGACAGTTTGTCGTTCTCTCGCCATTTCTGCAATCCAGCCTTGCGTTGGCATCAGGGCAGGTCGCGGGCGCCCCGGCGCAAGATAGCGCATGCGCGCAATGCTGTTCGAAGGCACCGGCAAGCCGCTCCGCCTCGAGGGCAAGGCTGAAGCGGCGACGCCGGGACCGGGCCAGGTGGCGATCCGGGTTGGCGCCTGCGGCGTCTGCCGCACCGATCTTCACATCGTCGATGGCGAGCTCAATCGGCCGAAGCTGCCGCTGATCCCCGGGCATGAGGTCGTCGGCACGGTCGACCAGCTCGGCGCCGGGGTCGACCGCCTCAAATCCGGCGACCGCGTCGGCGTGCCCTGGCTCGGCTGGACCTGCGGGCATTGCGCCTATTGCCGGTCGGGCCGCGAGAATCTCTGTGACGCGGCGCGCTTCACCGGATATCAGATCGATGGCGGCTACGCCGAGCGTGCGGTCGCCGATGCGCGCTTCTGCTTCCCCATCCCGGCGGGATATGACGATGTCGCGGCGGCGCCGCTGCTCTGCGCCGGTCTCATCGGCTATCGCGCGTTGCGGCTGGCCGGTGATGCCGAGCGGCTCGGCCTCTACGGCTTCGGCGCCGCGGCGCATATCGCCATCCAAGTGGCGCGCCATCGCGGCCAGAAGGTCTTCGCCTTCACCAAGCCGGGCGATACCGCCGGCCAGGAATTCGCGCGCGGACTTGGCGCGGTTTGGGCCGGCGGCTCGGACCGGTTGCCGCCCGAGCCGCTCGAGGCGGCGCTGATCTTCGCGCCGGTGGGCGCTCTCGTGCCGGCGGCGCTGGCGGCGACGGCGAAGGGTGGGACCGTGGTCTGCGCCGGCATCCATATGAGCGACATCCCGAGCTTCCCCTATCACCTGCTGTGGCAGGAGCGCGTCATCCGCTCGGTCGCCAATCTGACACGAGCCGATGGCGAGGAGTTTCTCGCGCTGGCGCCGCAGGTGCCGGTGCGCACGACAACGCAAGCCTTTCCGCTCGCCGAGGCAAATGAGGCGCTGCGCCGGCTGCGCACCGGCGCGATCGAAGGCGCCGCGGTGCTGGTGCCTTAGAGCTTGTTTTGCTCAGATCAAAGCGCTTGTGCACACATCTCGCGACCCCGCAACCCCAACCATCGCTTTGCCCGCGAAAAGCGGGCATCCAGCGCTTCAGAGACGACGACTGGGGCGTGTGCTCTGGGTCCCCGCTTTCGCGCCGCTTTCGCGGGGACGGCAGAAAATTTACTGCGATGGCAGCATTGTTCGAGATGCTGCATGCCCCAGCCCTCAGCCCGGATTGAGGCGAAGCGTC
>JASHUO010000091.1 GCA_030039975.1 Alphaproteobacteria bacterium | reverse complement strand
CTGCGATCGAGCGGCGCGATCGCTCGGCGCCGCGCCGAGCAAGCGCGCGCCCATCTCTGGAGCGAGATCGGCGAGGGGCTGATGGAGCTCTTCCGCGCCGATGCCAAGGTGGCGGCGAAGCTCTTCCGCCTCGAGGCGGAGGTAGCCGCGGGCGACATCACCCCTACCGCGGCCGCCCAGGCGGCGCTCAGGGCGTTCCGCGGGCGTCGCACGTAGGTCGCTGCGCGCTAGCGGCTTCGGGGTTGGCGGACAGCGACGAGATTTATCAAGGTCTCCTCGCGCAAGGCCGGCGGCGCGATGCCGAGCAGCCTTTCCTTGAGGCCGAGATCGGTGCGGCTCCACCACAGGTAGGGAAGCGAGATCGCCTCCGGATCGACGGTGAAGCCGCTGCCACGGATCAAGGCGAGATATTGGTGCGCGGTTTTCTGGACCTCCATCGGATGTCGGAACAGCAACCGGATGATCCAGGATTCGATATAAGCGCGCGTCGATTCCGCGAAGAGCAGCAAGCCCGCCGGCCGCAGCACGCGGTGAAACTCGGCAATGGCGCGCTCCTGATCGACGATATGGTGGAAGGTCTGATGGCAGAAGACGATGTCGACGGAAGCGCCGGCGAGCGGCAGGCTCGCGCTGGTCGCATTGACGAACTCGACCGCGAGCCCTTGCCGCGCGGTGGCGGCGGCCGACGCCGCGAGCATGTCCCGATCGACATCGACGCCGATGAGCTGCCGCGGGTGGAAATACCGATCGAGCAAAGCAAAGGAACGGCCCCAGCCGCATCCGACATCGACGATGGCGGGATCGGCGGGACGCCGGTCGCCCATCAGCCGCACCAGATCCTTGATCGCTCGCTCGAGGACATGGACCGCCCAGGTCTCGGTGCCGAGAAACCACGTGCCGATGCGGCTTTCCTCGACATACTGCGCGCGCCGGCGATGCTCTTGGCGCGGTCTTGGCCGACCGCCGAACGCCCGGCCCAGGACGCCATCATTGGTCATGGACGGTCTCTCCTCGCGGTCGCCCGGCGTCGGACACCGCGCCGCTCCACAGGCGCTACCATTGCCGGAAGATCAGCGACGTGTTGATGCCGCCGAAGGCGAAATTGTTCGACATGAGATAGTCGATGTCGAGCCGCCGCGGCTCGCCCATGACGTAATCGAGCGGCGCGCAACGCTCGTCGACGGAAGCGAGGTTGGCGGTCGGCACGAACCAGCGCTCCTTCATCATCTCGATGCCGAGCCAGGCCTCGATGCTGCCGCATGCGCCCAGCGAATGGCCGAAATAGCTCTTGAGCGAGTGGATTGGCGCGCCGGCGCCGAGCACCGCCGCCGTCGCCGTGCTTTCCGCCACATCGCCCCATTCCGTCGCGGTGCCGTGCCCGTTTACGAAGCCGATCTTATCCGCCGTCAGCTCGGCATCGGCGAGCGCCAGGCGCAAGGCCTGCTCCATGGTCGCGACGGTGGGCTGCGTGATGTGCTGGCCGTCCGAGTTCGTGCCATAGCCAACCAGTTCGGCGTGAATTGGGGCGCCGCGCGCCTTCGCATGCTGCAGCTCCTCGAGCACCAGCGTCGCAGCGCCCTCGCCGATGACCAGCCCGTCGCGGTCGCGGTCGAACGGCCGCGGCGTCGATTGCGGCGCGTCGTTGCGGTTGCTGGTGGCATAGAGCGTGTCGAACACGGCGGCGTCCGAGACCGAAAGCTCATCGGCGCCGCCGGCGATCATGACATCCTGCAGCCCGAAGCGGATCATCTCCGCGGCATAGCCGATGCCCTGGCTGCCCGAGGTGCAGGCGCTCGATGTCGGCACCACCCGGCCGGTCAGCCCGAAGAAGAGGCCGATATTGACCGCCGCCGTATGGCTCATCATCTGCACATAGCTGGTGCCGGTCAATTTCGTCGAAGCCCCGGCGCTCATCAGCTCGGCGAAACCGAGCACGGATTGATGGCTGCCGAAGGAAGAGCCATAGGCGACGCCGACGCGCCCGCCGGCGAGACACGGATCGCCGGCGAGACCGGCATCGCCCAGCGCCAGCTCCGAGGCATAGACCGCCATGCGCGCGACCGGGCCCATGGTCCGCAGCTGCTTGCGCGCGTAGCGGTCTTCGACGCTGAAGCCGTCGACCGGCGCCGCGAGCCGCGTGTTGAGGCTGTGGAAGCGCTCCCATTCCGGCATCTGCCGCACGCCGGTCTCGCCGGCCGCCATGCGTGCGCGAATGCTCGGCCAGTTGTCGCCGAGCGACGTGATGCCGCCCATCCCGGTGACCACCACCCGGCGCCTCACGCCATGCCTCCGTTGACGGCGATCACCTGGCGCGTCACGTAGCTCGCCTCATCCGAGCAGAGGAAGCTGACCACGGCCGCCACCTCCTCCGGCCTGCCGACGCGCTGCATCGGGATCATCTTGACGATGTCCTCGCGCGGCGCCTCCGCGATCATCTGCGTCTCGATCAGTCCGGGCGCAACGCAGTTGACCGTGATCTTCCGCCGCGCCAGCTCCACGGCGAGCGCCTTGGTGGCGCCGATGATGCCCGCCTTGGCCGCGCTGTAGTTTACCTGGCCGCGATTGCCGACCATCCCCGAAAGCGAGGACAGCGTGACGATGCGGCCGGGCTGGCGCGCCGATACCATCGGCATCACCAGCGGGCGAAGCACGTTGTAGAAGCCGTCGAGATTGGCGGTGAGCACCTCGTCCCAATCCGCATCGGAAAGCGCCGGAAAGGCGTTGTCGCGGGCGATGCCGGCATTGAGCACGACGCCGTAATAGATGCCGTTCGCGGCGATGTCGGCCTCGAGCCGCTCGCGGCACTCGGCCCGATTGGCGATGTCGAACTGCAACAGCCGCCCCGCCGCGCCCGCCCGGTCGATCAGCGCCAGCGTCGCCTCGGCGCCGGGACGATCGCTGCCGCAATGCACCACGACGGCATAGCCGTCGCGGCCGAGACGCTCGGCAATGGCTCGCCCGATCCCTTTGCTGGCGCCGGTGACGAGAATCGTCCTGGCCATGTCAGCGAGCCTGCTCCTGCGCCGGTGAAAGGGGCCGCTCGGGTTGATAGACGGTGAGCTGCGCTTCGGCCGCACACGCGCCGGCGATCTCGATGCGGCAATCGAAGGCGCCGATCTCGGCATCGCGGTAGACTGCGGTCACGGCGATGACGAGCCGCTCGCCGAGACGGAAATACGGCACATGCGCGCGGTATTGACGCGTGCCGAGCAGCAGCCCGATCTTGACCTCCTCGCCCCGCTCCAGCGCCAGCGCGCCGGCATGGGCGCCGCAGGTCTGGGCCATGTACTCGAGACCGATATGAGCGGGAACGCCGTCCGCCTCGCGGAAGAGGCTGGTGGGGCGAACGGTCGTGACCGCGATGCCGGCGCTCTCGTCATAGCGAAGCAGCTCATCGAGCAGGAGCATCGGCGGGGTATGCGGCAACAGCGCCGTGATCGGATGCCGGCATGCCCGCATCTACCACCCCCGGCCGAGCACGACGGCGACATTGCTGCCGCCGAAGGCGAAAGAGTTGCTCAACATGGCGCTGCGCTCGCCGAACCGTGCGCGCGTCCCGGCATCAGTGAAGTTGAGCGCTGGAATCTCCGGATCGGCCGCGCCGTCCCACACATGCGGCGGCAGCGCGCCGCCGGAAAAGCCTGGGTCGAGAGCGAGCCACAGGAAAGCCGCCTCGGCGGCGCCGGCCGCGCCGAGCATATGGCCGGTCAGCGCCTTGCTCGCGCTGCACGGCGTGTTCTCGCCGAAGAGAGCGGCCACCGCCTTGCCTTCCATCGCATCGTTTAGCGGCGTCGCCGTGCCATGGAGGTTGACGTAGTCGATCGCTTCGGGCGGCAGCTCCGCCCCCGCGAGGGCGAGTCGCATCGCGCGCAACGCCCCGGCGCCGGAAGGTTCGGGGGCGCTGACATGATAGGCATCCGAACTCTCGCCGACGCCGAGCAGCGCCACGGGAGACGGCTCGCGCGACATCAGAAAGATCGCGGCGCCTTCGCCGACATTGATCCCGTCGCGATTGCGGCTGAAGGGGTTGCAGTAATCCGCGGCGATCGCCTCCAGCGCGTGAAAGCCGTTCAGGGTCAGCCCGCACAGCGCATCGGCGCCGCCGACCAGCGCCGCATCGCAAAGCCCGAGCTGCAGCAGGCGCTGCGCCGACGCAAACACCTTGGCGCTCGACGAGCAGGCGGTCGAGATGGTGTAGGCGGGTCCGCAAATCCCGAGATAGTCGGCGACGCAGGCGCCGAGATTGCCGAGCTCCTGCTGGCTGTAGCGATAGCTTGCCGGCCAGGCGCCGTCGCGGCGCCACGCCGCCAGCGCCGCTTCGCCTTCGGCGAGGCCGGAGGTGCTGGTGCCCATGACGACGGCGACGCGCTCCGCCCCATAGCGGCGCAGCGCATCGGCAATCGCCGGCCGAATCTCCTCGATGGCGGCGAGAGCGAGGCGGTTGTTGCGGCAATCGAAATGCGCAAGGCGCGGCGGCATCTCGGGCAGCGCTCCGCGGACGACGCCGACGCGGACGTCGCGCCCGGGCACGAAGCCGTGACGCCGGACAAGGCCGGCGCGCGAGCCGGCGAAGAGATGGCGCGCCACCTCCTCCTTGCCGATGCCAAGCGGTGAAGCGATCCCCAGCGCGGTCAGATAGGCGATCATGGCGGGGTCACCGTCGAGCGCAGATCGAGCACATAGCCGAAGGCTTCGTTGCGATAATGCGCCATGCGCGGCCAGCCGCGCGCGGGCGGCGTGTCGTAATCGACGCGGATGATTTCGCGCCCGTCCACCACGATGGTCCGCCGATCCCCCCGGCTCAGCAGCTCCGCGGAGGACGGCAGACCGCGCTCCACCGCCGCGTCCGGCCAATAGACGATGGCGACATCGGCGAGAATGTTGCCGGGATCGAGGCCTCGCGGCAGTCCCGGCGCCGCCTCGAAGCTCGTGGTGCCGCCGCCGGAGGTCACGGTGAAGGCGCGGCGCCCGAAGGGATCGAAGCCGATCAAGACGAGGCGCTGCGGCGACACGGAAAGGTGCGCTTCAAAGGTCTGGACGTCGCCGCGATAGCGCGCCGTCACCAGCTGTTCGGCGCTGATGCTGTAGCCGAGCTCGCCCGGGCTCGGAACGCGGAACCGGAGATCGGGGGCGATCTGCGCCTCGCGCTCCGCCACCGGCGCGACGGAACACCCGAAGAGTGCAAACAATGTCAGGGCGGCTAACGTCAGGAGAATATTCGAAGGCCGTGCTTCCCGGCCGATCCGACCGCGCCAAGGTACGAAAGCCATCGTCGAATTCACTGACCCCCTTGGGACAATCTACTCCGATTCGTGGTCGAGGTGCCAGCCACCGGGGCGGCGAAGAAGGCGAGCAAGGTGCCGACCAGCAGCGTGATGCCAAAGGCGTGCACGGCGAAGACCCGGCTGGCGCCGAGAAGGCCGAAGGACAGCAAGGTCGTCGCCATGGCAAGCCAGACCCCGAGCATCGTCGCCGGACGATGGGCGGCATCGGTCTCGCGACAGAACACGGCGTAATCGAACCCGACGGAGAGCACGAGGACCAGCGCCATGGCGTTGAAGAAGGTGAAGGGCACGCCGGCCAGCGCCACCAGGGGCGGCGTCGCCAGCACGGCGATGGCGGGCGGCAGCGCGACCCGCATTCCGCCGCGCAGCCCATAGCGCCAATAGACCACCGGCAGCATCAGCAGCGCCGAGAGCGCGAGCACCAGCACGGCGCGCCGCCGGTACTGGCCGAGAAGCCGCGTGAGATCGCCGACGGGATCGATCAGCCGCACGCCCGGCACCGCTTCGGCGATCTGGCGCAGCGCGCCCAGCCGGGCGACGCCGTAGAGCAGCACGACATGCATCGCGCCGCCGGTTCCTGCGCCGAGGTCGAGATCGTGCAGCAAAGCGAGCGGCGAACCTGCCGGAATCGCGGCGAGCGTCAGCGGCCCGGGATCGCCGACATCGTGCGCTGCGCCGGCGGGAAGGCCGAGCCGTTCGTCATAGGATGCGAGAAACGGCGCCATCAGCCGATCACGAACGAGCGTGCGGTTGTCGCGCTGCCGCGCGGCGGAAGGAATGACCTGCGCGATCGCCTGAAAGCCGGAAAGGACGCCCTCCGCCTTCCCCTGCTGCAGCCGGTCGAGCAGGCTCTCCTCGGTCTCGAGCGCGCTCTCCTCATCGGCGGCGCGCACCAGCAGAAACTCCGTTCCGCCATTGATTCCGGTGAGCCGCCGCAGCTCCGCCTCCTGTTGCTTCAGCGGCGGCGACAGCGCCTCGTAGCGGCGGATGTCGTCCTCGGCCCGCAGCCGCCACGCGCCGAGCAGCGCCGCGACCGCCAGCGCCGCGCACAGCACCTGGCGCGGCCAGCGATAGCGACGGCGCGGCTCTTCCCAGAACTCCCAGAGCCAGCCGGCGGCGCGCAGCAGCCCTTCGCCATGGGCCAGGGGCGCCGCTTGATCGAGCGCCGGCAGCCACAGCAGCACCGTGGCGAAGGACGCGACGAGGCCGACGGCGGAAAACACCGCGACCTGGCGCAGCCCGGGAAACGGCGCCAGCAGCAGCGTGAGATAGCCGATGAGCGTGGTGGTGATGCCGAGAACAATGCCCGGCAGCACGCGGCGCAGCCGCTGCGCGGGCGTGCCGTCCTCCGGATTGAAGCGCGCCGTGAGGTATTGCAGGCAGTAATCGAGGGCGATGCCGATGAGGCTGACGCCGAAGAGCAGCGCCGCCACATGCAGCGTACCGAAGAGCCACAAGCTGACCGCAAACGCGCAAATCACCCCGGTGCCGATGGCAAGCAGCGTCAGCCCGAGCGGACGCAAGGCGCGGAACACGGCGAGAACCAAGAGGACCGTGCCCAGCAGCGAGACGATGCTGATGGCGGAGGTCTCCCGGGTCGCTGCCGCGGCGCCGGCCTCGGCGTAGAAGATCGTGCCGAGGCGCAGCACCCGGAGATCGGGCGTGGCGGCGCGCAGCCGCTGCTCCGCTTGATCGAAGCGCGCGACGAAACGGTCGGCAAAGGCAAGAGCGAAGGGATCGCCGGCGAGCTCTGCGGTGATGAGTACGTAATGCTCCTGCCCGTCCTGCGTCGAGAGCACGCCGTCGTCGGGCGCGAGCCGTGGCAGCGGCCGCGGCAGATCGGCCAGATAGGTCGGCAGCAGCAGGAAAGGATCATGCCGCAGCAGATTGGCGTCGGCGATGCCGATCGGGCCATAAACGCTCGCCAGCGCCCGCGCGACGATCTCCTCCCCTCGTCCCTGCTGCAACAGAGCGCGATCGCCGGCGGTCAGCAGGCCAAAGCGATAGCGAAAGAAGCTCTCGCCCAGCTTGCGCAACCCGTCGCCGCTCGTCGTGTAGGTGACCGACGCCGTGAGCCCGGAGTGGCGCAACTCCTCCGCCAGCGCGGCGCCGGCGGCACGCGCCGTGGCGCGCTCCCGATCCCCGATCAGCACGACGATGCGACGGTTCAAGATCTGCGCCACGCGGTCCTTGGCCTGCTGCACGCCGGGATCGCGTTCCTCCTGCGGCAGCAGTGCGGTGAAATCCGTCTGAAACTGCACGCCGCCCAGAAGCCGCGTCAGCAGATAGGCGGAAGCCGCGAGCACCAGCACCAG
This sequence comes from Alphaproteobacteria bacterium, assembly GCA_030039975.1. Taxonomy (GTDB): domain Bacteria; phylum Pseudomonadota; class Alphaproteobacteria; order ATCC43930; family CGMCC-115725; genus DAHUYF01. Next base: position 2,996 of record JASHUO010000091.1, on the reverse strand, counting down.
CCACAGCAGCGCCGCGCGCTTCACGGCGCGTCCGTCTCCAGCAACCGCGCATCGGCCCCGGCCAGCGGCGCCGAGGACCGGACCTCGTTGGAAAAAGTGAGATGATCCCAGTCGCCGTTCGGACGGTGGATCTCGACCGAATCGACGAAGGCGCTGCCGGCGATGGCGATCGACTGCAACGGCACTGCGGCAGGATCATCGCCGGCGAGCGGCTTCAGCAAGATCGTCCAGCCGGCTTCGCCCGAACGGCGCTCGACCGAGAAATCCTGCGCCATGGCGCTCCAGTCGCCGCCGAGCGCGCCGCCGAGCATGGTGTAGAGCCGCGCCAGGAGAGGCGCGCGCGCCGCCGGCAAGCGCTGCACCTCGCGCCCGTCCACGAGCTGCAACAAACCGGCGGGGGTGATGACGATCGTCGTGTCGAACGGCTTCTCGGTATGCCACACCAGCCCTTTGCCGGCGGCGAGGAGAAAGCGCCCTTCGCTGACCAGCGGCGCCGTCAGCCCGGCGAGGTGTCGCTCCTGAACGAAGCGCCCGGACAGCGATTCGCCCGGGCGCAGCGGCGGCTGTTCGAGCGGGCGGCCGAGAGCGAGCGGGGCCGCGGCGATCACCAGGAGCAGTGCAAACCAGAGAGGGCGCATCATCGCAGCCGCTGCACCTTCTCGCGCAGCACCGCCGGAGATTCAAAGCAAAGCTCATTGGTGGCGATCTCGACCGCGACCTGGATGGTGTGCGCCTTGGTCAGGGTCTCGCCGCTCGCCAGGTCGATCAGCCGATAGCCGATCTTGAGCCGGTTCTCGTATTCGAGCATGGTGGCGATGACCTTGACCTCCTGACCGAAGCGGAGCGGCCGCACATACTTGATGCGCATGTCGACGACGGGCCAGATGTAGCCGGTCCGCGACATCTCTTCGTAATTGAAGGCGATCTTGTCGAGGAGCGCGCAGCGCGCCTGCTCGAGGAAGCGCACGTAATTGCCGTGCCAGACCACCTGCATCGGGTCGAGATCGTAGAATTGCGGCTTGACCGTCACTTCCGCGGAAATCATCGCGAGCCTGCTTTGTCCGGCGCCGGTGCCCAGAAATCGAAGAAGTTATACCATTGGAAGGGATCCCTGAGGCAGTAAGCCTCGAGCCGGCGCGCATAGCGCGCCGCCCATTCCTGGAGTGCTTGCTCGCGGCCGCGGCGCGGCAATTCGATGCGGTCGGCGAAGCGCTCGAAGTAGAGGCGGTAGCGTCCCCCCTCGTTCAGGCAGAAGAGGAGATAGACCGGGCAATCCAGAAGATGGGCGAGCAGGTAGGGGCCCTGCGGGAAGCGTGCGGCTGCGCCGAAGAACCGGGCGCTGCTGGTTCGGCGATCGCCCTCGACCGGCGTGCGGTCGCCGGCGATGGCAATCCAGCTGCCGCGCTCGACCCTCTCCTGCAAAGCGATGATCGTCGCCGGATCCACGTCGGTGACCTGAAGCGTATTGAACGCCGCCTCCGGCCGGAAGCGCTGCAGCAGCCGCGCATAGTTCTCCGCATGCCGCGTATGCACGAGAACTGTGAGACGCGCGCGGCCAGCATCGTCGAGCGTTGTGCGGCTGAGATCGGCATTGCCGAGATGCGATACGATGAGCACGAGTCCGCGCTCGCCGGCCAGCGCCCGATCCATTTCTTTCGGATCCACGATCTCGACCCGCGCCCGGTCATCGGCCCCGATCCAGGCGGCGAAGGTCTCGAGCGCCTTGCGGGCGAAGCCGAAGGAGTGGCGGGCGGTATCGAGCGGGCCAGGCTCGCGCGGCTCGCCTTGCGCAGCGAAGGCACGGCGCAGGAAGTCGCGTGACGCCCGGCGCTGCTCCGTGCCGGTCAGGTGAAAATAGAGCGCGACCGGAAACAGCAGCACCATGCAGCCATGCCAGCCGAGCAGGCGATAGACTGCCGCGAGCAGCCGCAATCCCCAATCAGCGCCGCGCTCGCTCAGCCTCGCCCAGTGGGACGGCGCTCCGATCGGCGCGCGGCGCCGGCGCAGGATCGACGGCAACCGCGTCGGCATGGTCAGCACGAGGCGCGTATGCATCCGGGTGATGGCCCAGTTGTCGCGCAGCATGCGGAAATTCGAAGTGTTGCCCTCCGGATACCTGACCCGCACGGGAACCAAGACCGGCGGCACGCCGCGCCAGAGCAGGCGAACCAGGATTTCCGGATCGAAATCCATCCGCCGACCGACGCGCTCTTGCCGCAGCACCGCGAGCGTCGGCGCCAGCGGATAGAGGCGAAAGCCGCACATGCTGTCGAGCGGCCGCGGCCTCAGCGTCTCGACGCACACCCAGAAATGGGTGATCCAGCGGCCGATGCGGCGGCCCAGCGGCATGCTGCGGTCATAGATCGGAGTGCCGAGGATGATCGCCTCGGGATGAGCGCGGCCGGCCGACAGCAGCGCCGGCAGCGCCGCGAGGTCGTGCTGGCCATCAGCGTCGATTTGCACCGCGTGCGTCCATCCCGCGGCGACGGCGAGCTCGAAGCCGGCGATGACGGCACCGCCCTTGCCCTGATTGACCTCCAGCCGACGCACGCTGACGCCGCGCTCCGGCGCAGCGAGCGCGGCCAGCGCGCGGCGCGTCGGCTCGTCGCTGGAATCGTCGATGATGATGACCGCCAATCCCTGCTGGCGCAGACAGGTCACGATGCCGGGAAGCGCGGCGTGATGATTGCGGCTCGGGATGATGGCGCCGGGCTGGAAGGACACGGGATTCAAAACCCGATCTGCCCGGATGAATAGATCCCCTGCGCGTCGCGATATTCGAAGGCAAGGCGGCGCCCATCATGGGCGAGCGACAGCGCCAGGGTCAGCTCGATATTGGGATGGATCGGCTTGCGAAACTTGACCTGAACCGTGCGCGCCGGCGATGCGTCGAGCGCCAGGTGGCGCCGGCCCAGCCGGATCGCCCAATCCACCTGCACCACGCCCGGCAGAATGGGAAAGCGCGGGAAATGCCCGTCGAAGTAAAGCAGCGACTC
>JASHUO010000930.1 GCA_030039975.1 Alphaproteobacteria bacterium | reverse complement strand
GCCTGCCGCAAGCGCCAAGCCGGCGGCCGCGCCCGCGCCGCCATCCACGCGAAGGCGGCCCGGAGATTGAGCGCAAGCGCACCCATGCCGGACATGCCCACCTTCCTGTCGCTCATCGCGGCGCCCGCGATCGGCAGCTTTCTCGGTGTGATCGTGCAGCGCTTCGCCTCGCCGGCGACAATCCTGTGGGGCCGCTCGGCCTGCCCTTATTGCGGCGTGCGCCTCGGCGCGCTCGACCTGCTCCCGATCGCCAGCTGGCTCGCGCTGCGCGGACGCTGCCGCCGCTGCGGCGTGCGCATCGGCGCCTTCTACCCGCTGATCGAGCTGGCGGCCTTGGGCATCGCCCTCTGGTCCATCGCCGCGACCGAGGGCTGGGTCGTTTGGGCGAGCTGCGCGCTCGGCTGGTCGCTGCTCGCGCTCGCGGCGATCGATGCGCGCCATCAACTATTGCCGGATTTCCTGACCCTTCCCCTGCTGCTCGGCGGCCTCGCCGTGAATGCGCTGTTCGATTGGCAAAGCTTCACCGCAGCTTCGATCGGCGCCGCAACGGGCTTCCTGTTCGTCATCGCGCTGCGCACCGTTTATCATCGCCTGCGCGGCCGCGAAGGCATCGGCCTCGGCGATGCGAAACTGCTCGCCGCTTGCGGCGCTTGGGTCGGCTGCGACGGAATGCCGAGCGTCGTTCTCGCGGCGTCGCTCGGCGGTTTGCTCTTCGCGCTGGTGCGCGCCGCCAGGATTGGCCATCTGTCGCTGGGCGAGCGCGTGCCGTTCGGCCCTTTCCTCTGCGCCGGGCTCTGGCTCGTATGGATTTACGGTCCGCTCGGCTGAGACGCGCAGCATATCGCGTCAGCGCTCGGTCGCGTCGGTGTCGAATTCCCCCTGGAGATCGCGCTCCCAGGCAAGCATATGCACGGGGTCCTGGGGATCGCCGGTGACTACGGCCACCGCGTTGCGCCGGAACCGCGCGCCGGCGATCCTCGCCTCCACATGGACGGTCACGGTGGGCCGCGTGAGATTGGTCGAAACGATGCCCGAGGCAAGATCGCCCGGTACCGGCGCTGCCGCTTGCTCGCTGCCGCGAAGGGCGAGCCACGCATCGACGCGGGCCGGGTCGGCGCCCGGTATGGTCAGAAGCACGGGCCGCGACGCGGTCCTCGGGTCGGGTACCGGCTGTTTCGACCAGACCGTGACGTAAGGCGCGATCGCGGCATAGAGGTCCGGCGTCACGCCGGGCACGCGCTTCAGCTCTTCGAGAGCGAAAAAAGGTCCGGTCGGCTCATCGGAGGGGCGCGCGGCGGCGCGCCGCGTGGCGATGCCGAGCGCCGCGGTGCGGCGCTTGCGCCACTCGATGAGCGCCGCGGCGAGGTCCGCAGCTGTTCCCGGCGCGATGCCGAGCGCCTGGAACAGCGCCGCGAACGCGTCGTCGGGCGCGGCGTTGAGATCGATCTTGCCGCTTTCATTGTCGACGCGGACGCGGAGCTCCGCGCCTTGCCACTGCAGCGCATGCACCGTGCCGTCCGCTTCCCACACGCCCTCGGCCGGCGGCGCACCCGGCGCGCGCGCCGCTTCGGAGACCGCCGCCGCGAGACCCGACAGCGCCAGCGCCACGCCGGCATCGGCAGCGGTCTCGGCCTCTGCCGCGGCGAGGCGGTTGCGCGCGATGTCGAGCGCAACCCGCGATTCACCGGCAAACGCCGACAGCACGAGCGCAAGAAACGCCACGACCCAGAGCACCATGACGAGCGCGATGCCGCGCTCGCCCGGCCGGCGATGCACCAGGCCGGAGTCGGCGTCTTGCTGACCCCGGTCCCGAAGCGACATGCAAGGCGCCTGCTGCGCTCAGCGCGCGCGGAGCTCGAGCGGTTTCACCGAGCGCATCCGCTCCCGCAGCTCGTCGGTCGCGGCGGTGGCGTCGTGCTGATTGCGCAGGATGCGCGGCGTGAGCAGCACCAGAAGCTCGGTTCGAGCTTTCGTGTCGCTGCTCTGGCTGAAGAGAGAGCCGACCACGGGGATATCCTTGAGGATGGGGATGCCGTTGTGATCGACCGTGCGATTGTCGAGGATGAGGCCGCCCAGGGCCACGGTCTCGCCATCCTGCACCGTCACCGAAGTGGTGATGCGACGCTGGCTGATCGTCGGCGAATTGATGGTGGACGAGGTCGTGGTCTCGACGTCGCTCACCGACTGGTCGATGTCGAGGCTGACGAGGCCGCTGTTGTTGACGCGCGGCGTCACCTGCAGGATGACGCCGGTGCCGATATACTGGATGCTGTTGACGATGGGGGCGTTGGTGGTGATCGTGCTGATTGCGCTGGCCGTCACTGTCGGCACTTCGTCGCCGACCTGAAGATAAGCCGTCTGATGGTCGAGCACGACGAGATGCGGTGCGGATACGACATCGACATGGGTCACTTCGGATAGCGCGCTCAGCACCAGCTTCCCCTCGCCGCCGCCGAGCACGTAATTGAAGCCTGGGAAGGAAGGCAGGACGTCGGCAGCCGTGCCGATGCCGGTCGCCGTGCCGCCGCCCGCCGGCGGTGCGGTGAGCTCGAACTTGTTCGAGGCGTGGCTCAGGAACCATTGCACGCCGTATTGCAGCGTGTTGTTGAGCGTCACCTCGGCGATCGTCGCCTCGATCATGACTTGCAGCGGCACGACGTCGAGCTGGCGAATGACGCCTTCGATCATGCGGTAGTCGCGCGGCTTGGCGTAGACGACGATGGCGTTGTTCTTCTCGTCGGCGACGACGCGGGCTTGCGGCAGCGGCAACTCGCCCTGGGCCTGGTTCGAATTGCCGAACGCGCCCTGAAGCGCTTCGGACAGCGAACCTTGCTGGTTGCCCTGGCTCCCGCCCGACGACTGCGCCGATGTGGAGGTCGCGCCGGAGGAAGGCGTGGTGCCCGCCGCGCCGGGGGCGCCGGGCTGGTTGACGGACGCCGTGCCAAGGCCGCCCATGCCGGTCGCGCCCGATCCGTAGCTGGCTCCGGGCTGTCCGGAAAGCCCTGTCGTCGGTGCGCCCGCCCCGAGCCCGCTCGCGCCGGGGGCGCCGAGCCCGTTCGCGCCAGTGCCGTTCGCGCCCTGCCCGCTGGCGCCGATGGCGACGCCGTTGGTCCCGGGCGCGGTTTCGGGCTGGACCGTGCTGACGGAGCCGGCGCCGAGAAGCTTGGTCAGGACGGCGGCGACATCGGCGGCGCGGCTGTTCTGCACGCGATATTCGAACATGCGCGGCGTCGTCTGGTCCTCGCCATAGTCGAAGCGGGTGATCCAGTCGCGCGCATCGCTCAGATACTGGCGCTGCGCGGCAATCACCAGGATGGCGTTGAGCCGGTCGATCGGCACGATGCGCACAAGGCCGGCGAGCGGTCCCGATGCGCCATCGCCGAAGATCGTCTCGAGCTCGGGCGCGACATCCTTCGCCTGCGCGACGTGAAGCGGATAGAGGGCGAAGGAGGTACCGGCGAGCCAGTCCACATCGAAGCGGCGGACGAGGTCGGCGAGCCCGTCGAGATCGGTGGTCGGAGCGGCGACGATGAGGACGTTGCGCGCGCCGGCGGTTTCCAGCGCGCTGCCCTGCGGCATCAGCGGATCGAGCACGCTCTTGATCTCGGAAGCGGAGACGAAGTTGAGCGGTATCACCCGGACGCCGTAGCCGGGTTGGCCGGCGAGGGGCGCGCTCAGCGTGGCGCGCGCCGCATCCTGCATGGGCCTGATGTGCCAGACGCCGTCGCTCTCGATCATCGCCAGACCGCTCGCCGATAGGATGGATTCGAGCGCCGGCAGCACCGCCGCGCGCGGCAGCTTGTCACTGGTTTGCGCCGTGATCTGCGCATTCACCTTGGGATCGACGACATAGGAGAGGTGAAGCTGCTCGCCGAGGATTTCGCGCGCGACATCGCGGACATCGGCGCCGTTGAAGGAGAAGGTTATCTCGCCGGCAGGCGAGGAGCTCACGTGAGTCGGCTGCAGCGTCGCTTCCGGCGCGACGAAAGAGCCGGTGCCGGGAATGACGACTTCACGGCCGCGCCTGGTCGCGGTGTCACTGGGCGGGACCGCAGGCACCGGCGCCTGGTTGGGGGAAAGCCGTACCGGCGCCGGCGAGGCGGATAGGCCGGCCTCGCGCGGCCGCGCGACATCGTCCGCGGTCGGCGGTGTGCATCCGGCGAGGAAGGCGAGCAGGAACGCGACGAGAAACGCCGGACTGCGCCGCAGCGGCTTCGGGTCTGTCGTCCATTTGCTCGGCGCAGGCATATCGCAGTCTCCCCAACGCGCGGACCTTGTCCCTGGTGGCCTTGAAGCATCGACGCCGCGCCCGCGACTTCCGCCGGCTCGATGGCCAGCGGTCAGAAGTGGAAGGCTTCGGTCAGATCCGATATCGCCGGGCCGTTGGTGGGAACGTAGGGATTGGTCGCCGACGCTACCGGATTGGGAAGATTGTCGCGGCCGATCGCGCTGACCGGAGGGACGCGCCAGTTCTTTTCGATGAATTTGATGAGCGAGACATGGTCGGAGTAGTTGTGGACCACGGTCCCGCCGGTTGAATAGGGCGAGACTACGATCAGCGGGATGCGGGTGCCGTCGCCGAAGAAGTCAAGCGGCTGCACATAGCCCGAATCGTAGTAGCCGCCGCCTTCATCGACGGTGACGAAGATGCCCGTGCTCGCCCAGATCTGCGGCTGCGCTTTCACCTCGTCGATGATCCGGCGGGTGAAGGCCTCGAAAATACCGAATTTGGATGACGCGGGATGCCCGTCATTGAGGCCGCTCGGCTTGATGAAGACGACCGCGGGCAAGCTGTTGTTCTTGACATCGTTGTCGAAGTCGGGGAGATCGCCGATATGCTGCGCCCGCTGCTTCGGGTCGGTCATGATCGAGGTGGTGTACTGCAGGAAGTTGCAGATGTTGCAGTAGAGCGAGCCGAGCCGCGAGGTCGGGTTCCGGACATAAGCGTCCCAACCCTCGCCGTAATAGCGGAACGAGACGTCCTTCTTGTTGAGCGCATCGCCGATGGTCTGCACGCTCGACGGCGGAATGGCGAAGCTGTCCTTGGTGTCCGCCGTGCCATTGCCGAAATAGCCGGGACTATAGTTGTTGACGAGATAGTAAAGCCCGGAAGCGCAATTCGGGTTGGGCTTGTTGGGCAGCGCGCTGAGATAGTTGAGAATGGAAGAGACGCCGGGCTGCGAGCTGTCGGCGCAATTGACGTAGGAGCCGCCGGAATAGCCGTCCTGCATGTAGTAGTTGTTCGTGCCCGGCTGCGGGTTCGGATTCTCGATCTCGTTCTGCGGCGGGGTCGTCGCGTTGCCCTTGCCGTCGCTGTAATACATCGCCTGGCCGGAGCCGAGCATGATGTGGTTGGCACCGGTACCGCCCATCACCCCCTGATGATAATTGTCGCTGAGCGTGTAGGTGTCGGCGAGGTATTTGAAATAGGGCATGTCACCGCGCGCGACATTGTAAAAGCCCATCGCCGTGGA
>JASHUO010000929.1 GCA_030039975.1 Alphaproteobacteria bacterium | reverse complement strand
GTCGTCGACGATGAGAACGGCCCGGTCCGCGTCAAGCTGGCCGATCGTCCAGGGCGGCGAACCGGCAAGGCCGAGGCCGATGACGTCGCATCCCGGGCGGGTGGTGCCATCGGTCGGGCGCGCGCACGCCGCTCCACCGTGGGCCGCGCCTTGCGTGCGACAGAGCGTGCGCCGTGACGGCGCCGGAGCGCATCCTGGCGCAGCTGTTTGCGACGCTCGACCGCGTCGCGGTCGCGGTCAGCGGCGGCGTCGACAGCATGACCCTGGCGCATCTCGTCCACCGTCACCACGGGTCGCGGGCGCAGATGGTTCACGCCGTCTCGCCGGCGGTGCCGGCTGAGGCTACGGCACGGGTGCGCGCGCATGCCGAGCGTCATGGCTGGGCGCTGGCGCTCATCGACGCCGGCGAGTTTGCCGATCCGCGCTACCGCGCCAATCCCGTCGATCGCTGCTATTTCTGCAAGAACAATCTCTATCGCCGGATTGCCGGCAGTTTCGCGGGCGTGGTGCTGTCGGGAACCAACACCGACGATCTCGGCGATTATCGCCCCGGACTGAAGGCAGCGGCCGAGCACGGCGTCCGCCACCCCTTCGTCGAGGCGGGAATCGCCAAATCCGATATTCGCGTGCTCGCCCACGCGCTCGGTCTCGATGATGTGGCGGAGCTGCCGGCGGCGCCATGCCTTGCCAGCCGCATCGAGACCGGCATCGGCATCGATCCCGATGATCTGGCACTTGCCGACGAGGTCGAGCGCCGCCTGCGCGCGGCGCTCGGAGCGGCCGATGTGCGCTGTCGCATTACGCCACGGGGCGTGCGACTCGAGCTCGGCGGCGACGGGCTGGAACGGCTCGACGCGCCGCCAGGCGCGGCGACGCGCGCGGCGGTCGAAGCGCTCATTGCGGAATCGGGCCGCGCCTTCATCGGCTATGCCCCTTACCGCCGAGGCAGCGCCTTCCTGCGCGAGACGCCGCGTGGCTGAGCCGGGAATTACGCCGGATTGGGAGCGCCGATCCCGCGTCGGCGTCGCCGAAGCGGTCTATTGCGCGGGCAAGACGGCGGCGCAGATCGGCCGGATCCTGGCGCTGGCGGAAGAGCGCCGACAATCGTTGTTTTTCACCAAGCTCGACGCCAGCCGTTTTGCCGGGCTGGAGGCCGGGGCGCAACGGCGGCTCGACTTCGATCCGCTCTCTCGCACCGCCGTGCTTGACCATGGCGTGCCGGCGGCGGCGCCGGCGCGGGTCGGCATCGTCTGCGCCGGGACGTCCGATATGCCCGTCGCCATCGAGGCGCAACGCGCCCTTGCGTTCAATGGCGTAGCGTCGCCGCTCATCGGCGATGTCGGCGTCGCCGGGCTGTGGCGGCTGCTCGACCGCATCGACGAGATCGCCGCCTGGCGCGTGGTGATCGTCGCCGCCGGGATGGAGGGGGCGCTGTTCAGCGTCGTTGCCGGCCTGGTGCCGGGGCTGGTGGTCGCCGTGCCGACCTCGGTTGGCTACGGCGTTGCGGCCGGTGGCATGACGGCCTTGCACAGCGCGCTCGCCTCCTGCGCACCGGGCGTTGTGGCGGTCAACATCGACAACGGCTTTGGCGCGGCCTGCGCCGCCCTCAAGCTGTTGCGCGTCTTTGCCGCAATGTGAGAGGCCGCAAGAGCCTTCGGCTCCGCGCGCGCTTGTCCCTCTGGGATGAGGAGCGGCAGAAGCTGGTGAGCCTCCGCAAGGCACTCGCCGACTGATTGAGCGCTGCCTGCGGGGACTCAGCGCGCGTCGGCGCGGACAATCGCCTTGATCGGCCCACGTGAGCGGCCGGACATTCTTTCGATCTCGCGGTCCTGCGCCTCGATTGCAGCACGGGCAGAACCCTCGGCATCGAGCTGGTCGATTTCGGTCGAGGGCACCTTCCGGTTAGAACTCAACGTTCCGTCCTCGTAGGTCACGTTGAACAGCACGAAGCCGTTCTCAAGGGGCTGTTTCTTTCTGGCCATGATCTTTCCAAGCTAGGTTATGTGACTCGTCATCCGCCGCTGGCGGCGTTTCCGCTTACCGATGGCCAAAGTCGCCTCCACCACTGAGGCCTTGCTGCGGGCCTGCTGCGTTAGGTTCCGATTGCGTGTCTTGATCTATAGCGTCATCTATAGCGTCCGCTGGAGATTGTCGAAGGACGAGCTCGAGCACAAGTCTGACAATCACCTGAGTACGACGGAAGCGACCGATTTCGCCTGCGCCGTCCTCAATCAAACGACCGTTTGCGAGATCTCCGTTGTCGACGGCAGCGGGCACCAGATGATGAGGATGCCGGAAATCATCCGATATTGGCGCCTCAAGAAGGCGTAGCGACTACAGCCGTGTGCCAGATCGGACGGCGCGGCTGATGCGAGCTGTCACTTCCGCATGCCGATGAATCCCAGTTGCAAAGTGCCTGCGCCGCCGCTATGTGCTGGCGATCGTCGGCAGAGGCCAATCGGGCGCCGGCGGCTGAGAGCTGCGTTTGCCTCTCCAAGAGGGCGTGCTCCCGCCTGCAAACCGTAGCAAGGGGGGCGCCATGCGTTATCGCACTACCCGTTCTGGCCCTTTCAAGCCGTCGCCGGCGCGTGGAGAGGCTAATTCGAACTGGACCATTTGGTGGGATATGCGCCGCCGTACCGGGAACGAGGGATGGAGCCGGGCGATCGAG
>JASHUO010000090.1 GCA_030039975.1 Alphaproteobacteria bacterium | reverse complement strand
ATTTCGAGCGGCGGCGCCCGCGTCCATCTCAACGGCGCGATCGCGGCGTCGGGCCGTGTCTGGCTCCATATCGAATGCGTCGGCACGATCGGCGCCGACATTGTCTGGCGGCGCGATGACGCCATCGGGGTGCAGTTCCTCGAGCCGCAAGCCTGGATCCGCCGACTGCACACGCACCGGCTCGATCCCAGCACCTGGCATCCCGCGGCCGGCTATCAGCCGCTGTCCTGATCTGCCTCGCCTCGCCCTGGCGATCAGAGCCGATCGATCTCGAAATCCTCGCAGGAATAGCCGAGCTGGCTCAGCCCCTCCTCGAGATAATCGCCAAGGGCCGGCATGCCGGTGAGATAGGCGGAAGAGCGCAAGCGATGCCGCTCCGCGGCGAGCGCCCGCGCCTCGTCCCATTCCTCGACATCGAAATCGCCGCGACCGACCCAGGCCATCGCGATCACATCGATCGCCTCGTCCTCGTTGAGCGCGTCGATCGCGTCGCGCAGCTCCTGCAAGGTCGCGTCGTCCTCGTAATCTTCGAGCACGATGCGCTCGTCGTCATCGTTCGGGTTCGAGCCGGGATCGGGCTCGACGGTATCGACCTTGGCGTCGAACTCGCGCGCCTTGACGATGATGTAGCAGACCTTCTTGACACTGACGTCCAGCTCGACGCCGCTTGCTTCGTCTTCGGCCATGGCACTTCCCTGCGGATGATGCGGACAGTCTCGGACGGATCGCTCGAGCCACGCGTTGATCCACATCAACGTGCAGCAGTACTATCAGGTTAGGATTCATCGACAGCGACCCGGACTGGAGATTCAAAGCGAACGCACGATCGACAGATTCGGCGCCGCGATCATGCGCTCGCCGACGCGCTCGTCGCGGTTTATTCGCGCTGAAGGAGCGCGTTTCGATGCCCGTCTTCACACGGTGCCTTCAAACCAGACCCCTCGGCGTTTTTCTCGCCCTCTTCTATCTCACCCTGGCCGGCGCGTTGACGGCCTGCGACGACGTCCATTCGGCGCCGGCCGCGCAATCACCGTTGCCCAGCTTTGCGCCGCTCGTCGACAAAGTGATGCCGGCGGTGGTGAGCATTGCGGTGCGCGAGAAACCCGGCGCAGCGGAGGACGAGCAGGACGATGAGGACCAAGGCGCGCCCATGCCGTTCGACGAGTTCCTGCGCCGCTTTTTCGGCCAGCAGGCGCCAGGCGCCGCCCCGACCCTGCCCGCATTGCGCCGCATCGCGCTCGGTTCCGGCTTCATCATCGACCCCGCCGGCTACATCGTGACCGACGATCACGTCATTATCGATGCCGAGCGCGTCACCGTGCTGTTTCAGGACCAGAGCGCGCATCCGGCGCGGATCGTGGGCCGCGACGAGCTGACGGATCTCGCGCTGCTCAAGATCGAGAGCGCGACACCCCTGCCCTATGTCGGCTGGGGCGACAGCGATGCCGTTCGGGTCGGCGATTGGGTGATGCCGATCGGCAATCCCTTCGGTTTGGGCGGCACGGTCGGCTTCGGCATCGTCTCAGCGCGCGGCCGCGACATCCATGCCGGGCCCTATGACGATTTCCTGCAGATCGACGCGTCGATCAACCGCGGCAATTCCGGCGGTCCGACCTTCGACCTCGCCGGCCAGGTGATCGGCATCAACACCGCCATCTATACGCCGAGCGGAGGCTCCGTCGGCGTCGGCTTCGCCATCCCTTCCAACCGCGCCAAGCCGATCATCGACGAGCTGCGGGTGCATGGACATATCGAGCGCGGCTGGCTCGGCGTCCAGATCCAAGAAGTGACGCCCGAGCTCGCCAAAGCGCTCCACCTGCCCGAGGCGACAGGGGCGCTCGTCGCCGGTGTGAGTCCCGGCGGCCTGGCCGCCAAGGCTGGCATCCGCAGCGGCGACGTCATCCGCGCCTTCAACGGTCATGCCATCGAGAGGGTGCATGACCTGCCGCTACTCACGGCGGCGGCGCCGATCGGGCGCAGCGCCACGGTCGATCTCTGGCGCAACGGCAAGCCGCTCTCGCTACCGGTGATCGTCGAGCGCTTGCCGGAGCAAAGCGCCGCGGCGACGCCCACGCCCGAGCCGCAACAACCGCAAGAAGTGACGGCACTGGGGCTCAGCCTCGCGCCGCTCACCGACGCGCTGCGCCAGCGTCTCGATCTGTCGAAGGGGCTGAAGGGCGTGCTGGTGACGGGCATCGACACCGGCAGCCCCTTTGCCGGGCTCGATCTCGCCCCCGGCGACGTGATCCAGTCGATCGACCATCAGCCGGTGACGACGCCGCAGCAACTGGCGCGCAAGCTGGCGGAAGCGCGCGACAACGCGCTGCTCCTCGTCAACCGGCAGGGCACCGCCCATTACGTCGCGCTGACGCGCCGGAAGCCGGGCTGACCTTCATGTGAGGCGGGTCAAGGCGGTGCGGCGTCGACCTGCGTCAGGCGCGGCCAGTCACTTCTACCCTAGAGAGCCGCAGGCTTCTGCGCTGCCTTGGCTTTCGGCGCCGCCGCCGATCGCCGCCGATACGCCCTTTGCCACGCATCCGTCAGCGCGTTCACCCGCTCGGCGTCGCCACTGCGCTGCGCCGCGAGCAGCTCGTCCAGAATGCGATATTTCTCCGCGAGGCCGGTATCGCCCATGCACTGCCCCCGATCAGGCGAGCGCGAGCCTATGCGGCAATCGCGGCGCGCGGGTGCGGCAAAGATGGTTCAAGATCGGCCGCGATCACCGCCCGGCAACCGAGAGCGGCACGACATTGCGCTCATAGGCGGGGCGGCCGGCGAGATCGGCAAGGTGCTTTTCGACGAAAGCGCGGCGCGCGGCGTCGCTGGCGCGGAGCCAGGCCCGTTCCAAAGCGCGCAGCTGCCGCCGCACCGGAACGCAATTGCCGGCTGCGTCCGCGGCAGTGGCTGCGCCGCCCTTCTCCAGCTTGACCGCGGCACGGTAGAGGCCAGCCGCGGTCAACTCCTCGCCGCTGCGTTTGATACCGATGAGATAGGCTTCGAACTCCGCCGCGGGCATGCGCGCCAAGGTCTGCCAGCGCTGGGACCATTTCTTGTGGATGCCGAGCTCGCTCAGCGTCGGCGGCGAAACCGGGGACACGCCGTCACCGGTTCTGGACGGACGCCCGCCGACATTCAAGGTGAAGCTGGCGATCTCGCGCCCCATCCGCCGCTCGGCGCGGAGCTTTATTTCGGCAATGGAATTGAGCGCCGATTGGGCCGCGCCGATGGATTTGGCATAGCTGCGCAGCGCTTCGGCCTGGTCGCGGATGGCTTTGACGCTGTCGAATTTGACGGCGCGCTCCAGCTCGGTCCGCAAATGCGACATCGCTTCGGTGAGAGACGCTCCCGGCGCCGCCGAGACGAGATCCTGAGCCATCGGGCCGCCTCCGAAACAGTTCGGAGCAAGCATGAGGGATCAAGGTAAACTTAGAGTTAAGTCGAGTCGCGCTTCGCCAACCCGCAGCCGAAAGTGGTTCAGGCAAGACCGTTTTCGAGGCGGAACCGTAGCGCGATTTTTCTGTTAGCCGACGCCGCCCTAGGTTGCCTGGCGGCATGTATCGGAGTTCCAACCTTCCTCGCTCGGCCCGTTCTAGGCGCGCCGAGCGGGGATTTCTTTAGCCGCGGCTCGCTGTACCGATTACGC
>JASHUO010000928.1 GCA_030039975.1 Alphaproteobacteria bacterium | reverse complement strand
ATGTGCAGCCAATGACCCAGCTGCCGCTCGATCTGCCGCACCGACCGGCGCTGGGGCGTGCCGATTTCCTGGTGGCGCCCTGCAACGAGGCGGCGATCGCCTGGCTCGACCGCTGGCCGCATTGGCCGGCGCCGGCGCTGGCGCTCTATGGACCGGCGGGCAGCGGCAAGACCCATCTCGCCCATGTCTTCGCCGCGCGCGCGGCGGCGCGCTTCATCGATCCGGCGGCGCTCGACACCGACCGCGTGCCCGCGCTTCTCGCTGCCGCCGCCGCCGCGATCGTCGACGATGCCGACCGCGCAGTCGAGGAGCCGCTTCTCCATCTCTATAACCTGCTGGCCGAGCGCGGCGGCCATCTCCTCGTCGTCGCGCGCGCAGCGCCGGCGCGCTGGCGCATCGCGCTGCCCGATCTGCGCTCGCGCCTCAGCGCCGCGCCGGCAATGGCGGTGGCGCCGCCCGACGAGGCGCTGATCGGCGCGCTGCTGGTCAAGCTCTTCGCCGACCGGCAATTGGCGGTGGGGGAGGAGGTGCTGGCCTTCCTCGCCCTCCATCTCGAGCGTTCCTTCGCCGCGGCGCAGCGCGCCGTCGCCGCGCTCGACGCCGCCGCGCTGGCCGAGCATCGCCGCGTGACCGTGCCGCTGGCGAAACGGGTGCTGGGCCTCGGGGCCGGCTAAAACTCTCGGCAAAGATTGCGAAGAGATGAATCGTATGCTCGATAATGTAGCGTTATCTCCTACTTAACCTAGTCTTAGGAGCAGGGGTATAAGATCACCCGGCGCTCCACTCAGGGGCGTGCCGACAGTGAGGAGCCGCGGATGAAGCGGTTGCAAGACCCGACGGCCGAGCCGGACGTCAGCGAGGAAAATCGCCGCAGACACCGGCGCACGCGCACTTTCGCCAATGGCATTCTTGCCACCGCCCAAGGCACGGTGCGCTGCCGCGTTTTGGATGTCTCTCCCGAAGGCGCGCGGATCCAATTGGACCGTGGCGAGGAAGTCGCCGCCGCGGCGATCGCCGTGCGCGAGCCCGCGGCGCTGACGATCAAGGGCCTCGGCGTTTTCCCCGGCAGGGTGGCTTGGCGGCGCAGCACCATGCTCGGCATCCATATCACCGAGGGACACCCCGTCCAGCCCGAGCTGCTGGCGCGAAGCTCGGAGGACCTCCTGCGCATCAACTCGCCGCAGATGCGCAGCGGCGTCGACAACCCCGCAACACTGTCCGATGTTCTGCCCGGCGCCGCGATGGCGGCTCAGGGTCGCAGCGATGTTGTCTCAGTCACTCTCGGCGGCAACAAGGCCGAGCGCGAGCGCATCGAGGCGGCGGTAACGCTGCTGCATCCGCGCATCATGGAGCGCATTCAGCCGGAAGTCGCCGTGCGCATCCCCGAGGCTCGTCTGGGGGAAGAGATCGCGGCGCTGGTCACCGAGATCGCGCAAGAAGTGAAGCTGGCGCTGAGCGGTGCCGAGCAGGGGCGGGTGAAGCGCCGGATCCTCGACGAGATGGTCGGGTTCGGCCCGCTCGAGCCGCTGCTCGCCGATGAGTCCGTCTCCGACATCCTGGTCAACGGCCCGCGCCAGATCTTCGTCGAGCGGCGCGGTCGGCTCGAGCTGACCGACATCACCTTTGCCGACGACCAGCACGTGCTGAACGTCGCCTCGCGCATCGTCACCAAGGCCGGTCGCCGGATCGACGAATCATCGCCCATCGCCGATGCCCGCCTGCCCGATGGCAGCCGCATCAATGTCATCATTCCGCCGCTGGCGCTGCGCGGGCCGATGCTCTCGATCCGCAAATTCTCCAAGCGGGACCCGTCGCTGGAGGCGCTGGCGCAATCCGGCAGCCTATCCCCGGCGATGGCGGCGCTGCTCTCGATCGCCGCGCGCTGCCGCCTCAACATGGTGATCTCCGGCGGTACCGGCGCCGGCAAGACCACCCTCCTCAACGCATTGTCGCAGATGATCGACCCCAGCGAGCGCATCATCACCATCGAGGACGCCGCCGAGCTGCAGCTCGGGCTGCCGCATGTCGCCAGCCTCGAGACGCGGCCGCCCAATCTCGAAGGCCGGAACGAGGTCGGCATGCGCGACCTGCTGCGCAATGCGCTGCGCATGCGCCCCGACCGCATCATCCTGGGCGAGGTCCGCGGCGCCGAAGCCTTCGACATGCTGCAGGCGATGAACACCGGCCATGACGGCTCGCTCTGCACCATCCACGCCAGCGGGCCGCGCGAGGCGATGACGCGGCTCGAGAACATGGTGCTGATGAGCGGCTATGACTTGCCCGCCCGGTTCGTGCGCGCGCAGATCGCCTCCGCCGTGCATCTCATCATCCAGATCGCGCGCCTGCGCGACGGCAAGCGCCGCGTGGTCAACATCACCGAGATCGCCGGCACCGAAGCCGACGTCATCACCAGCCAGGAGCTCTTCACCTTCCGGCCCGAAGGCGAGGGGACGCGCGGCGAGGTTCTCGGGCGCTTCATGTCCACCGGATTGCGGCCGCGCTTCCTCGCCAAGGCCGAGCAATACGGTCTCGGCCCAGCCTTGCAGCGCGTCTTCGTCGAAGCCGAAGCCGAGGCGCGCGGCGCCGGTTGAGCGCTGCGCCCGCACGCGCCGGACGACGAGAGAGCCCATGCGCCTCATTCGAGCCTTCAGCTATGGGATGTTGCGCATCGTCGTCGCGGGACTGCTGATCGGCTGCACCGGCGCGGCGGCAGCCAGGGCTGACGATGGGCTCGACCGTTTGCGCGCCGCGGCCGAGCAAGGCGATGCGGCCGCCCAGTATCAGCTGGGAACACGCTACCTCGAGAAGAGCGACGGCGCCGCGCGGCGCCGCGATCCAGCCGCGCGCGAGGAAGATAACCAGGAAGCCATCAAGTGGCTGCGCCTTGCGGCCGAGCACGGAAACGTCGACGCTC
>JASHUO010000927.1 GCA_030039975.1 Alphaproteobacteria bacterium | reverse complement strand
GCGCCTCCCGCCCGATCTCGTGCAAGTCCGGGGTGGCCCCAATCGCCAGCGCCACCAGCCGCATCGCGTTCTGCATCACCGCATCCATGGCACCGGCCTCAATATGGTCGAGCTCGTCCGCAAGCGTCGCGAGATATCCCGCCGCCAGCGCGCCCACGCCGTGGCGGCGGGACAGCCGCGTCATCATCAGGCTGCCGGGCGTGCGCAGGAGCGGATCGAGCACGCGCCGCGACACGCGCCAGATGCGGAAATCGAAGTCGCCGGAGGCGCTGGTGCTGAAGGGGATGTCGGGATCAGCGACGACGAGGTCGCCGCTCTCCGCCACCAGTTCGCGATCGCGCTGCCGGAACCAAGCGGCGCCGGTGCCCTGGCAGTAAAGGTAATAGGTGTCGGTCGGCGCCCGCGCGATGTCCTCGCGCGAACGCTCGACGCGATGGCCCTCACAAGACAAGGCGGCCACGTCGGCACCGCCAAAGCGCCGCGCGACAATGCGCCCGCGGAACGGGCCCCGCGCCGGGCGCTCAGGAGTGACGGCATAGACATGGCGGCAGCAGGCGTCACGCCAGCTCGCGAATTGCTCACGCTCGGGAATGACATCGCTGCGCCAGATCCCGTCCATGACCCGACCCGCCGCAAATGCTCCTCAAGTAGCATACCGAGGCGGGTAGGGCGGTCAACAGATCAACCGTTGCGGCCGCCTCCGCAGCCGCATTTTGCACCCAATGCCACGCTGGCTTGCACTCGGCGCCAAGCGGCGACATGCGACCGGCACCAGCATCGCTTCAGGCGCCCGCTGAGATTGCGGGAACAGCAGAGGGAAATTGGCGATGCTAGGGGGTTCGGTCGATCCGGCGGTCCTCGAGCGAGTGCGGGGCTGGCGCCCTTATGTAGAGGCCAAACTCGGTTTCCGCAATCATTGGTATCCGGCGGTATTCGCGCGCGAGCTCGCCGAGAACGCGCCCGTCGAAGTGATGCTTCTCGGCGAGCGCATCCTGCTGAACCGCCTCGATGGCGTGGTCTATGGCATCCGCAACCGCTGTCTTCATCGCGGCGTGCGGTTCTCGCAACGGCTCGAGTGCTACAAGAAGGGCACCATCACGTGCTGGTATCACGCCTTTACCTATGACTGGAAGGACGGCACCCTCGTCGACATCATCACCAATCCCAACAGCGCCCTCATCGGCGCGCGCAAGATCCAGACTTATTCTGTGCGCGAGGCCAAGGGCCTGATCTTCGTCTTCGTTGGCGATATCGATCCGCCTGATCTTTCTGCCGACGTGCCGCCAGGCTTTCTCGACGAGGGTATGGCCATCAACGGCAAGCGCCGGATGGTCAAGAGCAATTGGCGGCTCGGCGTCGAGAACGGGTTCGACGCGAGTCACATCTTCATCCACAAGCATTCCAAGCTGGTCGTCCGTAACGACATCGCGCTGCCGCTGGGTTTCGCTCCGATCTCGGCCGGCGACAATACGCGCGAAGTGCTGGGGGAGCCCGGCCCCAAAGGCCTCTATGATCTTCTGGGAGAGAAGTCGATTCCGGTGTTCGAAGGCGCGATCGGCGGCGAGCCGGTGATCGAAGGAAATTTCGGAGCCAAGAAGGTGGCCGACAATATCTCGATTTGGCTTCCGGGCGTGCTCAAGGTCGATCCCTGGCCGCAAGAGGGGATGAACCAATTCGAATGGTACATCCCGATCGACGCGACGACCCATTGCTATCTCCAGACCCTAGGGCGCATGACCGCCTCCGAGGAAGAGGCCGCCTCGTTCCGCCGGGAAGTCGACGAGAAATGGGTCGACCTCGCGCTCGACGGCTTTAATGACGACGATGTCTGGGCACGCGAAGCGACCGAAGAATTCTATGGCGATGATCGCGGCTGGATCGAAGAGCGCCTCTTCGAGACCGACATGGCAATCGTCGAATGGCGCAAGCTGGCGAGCCGACACAATCGCGGCATCCAGCGTCCCGAGCATCTCTGAGGAGTGACGCAGCTATGGCCCGCTACGAAGTCCATCGCCTGGTGCAAAACCTCTTTCGTGAGGAAGGATTGCTCGAGCGGCTCAGCCGCGATCCCGAGGCGGTGTTCCGCGACTATGGCCTTACCGCGGAAGAGGGCGCCGCTTTGCGCGAAGCGAGCCCGGCCTCGCTCGCCGCGCTCGGCGTGCACCCAATCCTGCAAATGCATTGCCTTCTCGCCTTCAATCCGCACATCGCCGAGGCCATCAGCATCAGGGCCTATGCCGGCCAATTGGGAGGCTCGTGATGGGTCGTATCGTCGCGGCTGCCGCCACCTCGCACATCCTCATGGCACCGGCCGGAGTCGAGGAGCGGGCCAAGCGTGTCGTTGCCGGCATGAACGAGATCGGCCGCCATCTGCGCGCGGCGCGGCCCGACGCCATCATCGTTGTCAGCAGCGATCACATGTTCAACATCAATCTGGCGCTGCAGCCGCCGTTCTGCGTCGGTGTCAGCGACGCTTACGTGCCTTTCGGCGATATGGACATACCGCGGGAGAAGCGGCCGGGCAGCCGCGCGCTCGGCGAAACGCTGGTGCGCCGCGCTGCGGCTAGCGGCTTCGACCTCGCCAAGGTCGAGGAACTCCGGCCCGATCATGGCGTGGCGCTGCCGCTCCTAGTAGTCGATCCCGAGCGCCGCATCCCCATCGTGCCGTTGCTCGTCAACATCAACATGGATCCGCCGCCCGCGCCGGCGCGCTGCCATGCGCTCGGCCGGATGCTGCGTGTAACCGTGGAAGAGGACCGGCCCGCGGACGAGCGCGTCGCGGTGCTCGCGACGGGCGGCCTCTCGCATTGGCTCAACGTGCCGCGCCACGGCGAGGTGGACGAGGCGTTCGACCACTGGGTCATGGACATCCTGATTGCCGGGCGCGGGCAGGAGCTGGCGCGGCTCAGCGCCGCCGATATCGTGGCGCGCGGGGGCAATGGCGGCCTCGAAGTGATGAACTGGCTAATGGCCGGCGCCGCCGCCGGCGAGACGGGCGGCGAGGTGGTCTATTACGAGAAGATGCCGGAATGGTTCACCGGCATGGGCGGCATCACGCTGGACGTCGATCGCGATATCAAGGAAGCGGTGAACGCATGAGCAGCATCCAGTCACGTACCATCGATGCCGGCGGTATCCTTACCCATTACCTAGAGGTAGGCGAAGGCGCACCCCTGATACTTCTTCATGGCGGCGGTGCTGGCGCAGACAGCCGCGGCAATTGGCGCGTGACCATACCCCTTCTGGCGCCTCATTTCCGTGTGCTCGCCATGGACATGGTGGGTTTCGGCGACACCGCCAAGCCCGACCCACAGCATTTTACCTACTCGCAGTCCGCGCGCGTCGACCACCTGCGCCATTTTATGCGCGCGCTCGGGATCGCGCGTGCGGTCCTGGTCGGCAATTCCATGGGGGGATGCACCGCCCTCGGGCTGGCGGTGCTCGACCCCACCATGGTGGAGCGGCTGGTGCTGATGGGTAGCGCAGGGCTTACCACCGAGATTCACAAGGATCTTTTGCCAGTCGTGAACTACGATTTCACTCGCGACGGCATGGTGCGGCTGATCCGGGCGCTGGTGAACGACCGCTTCACCATCGACGACGAGCTCGTGACCTATCGTCATCAGCGTTCGCTCGAGCCCGAGGCGCGCCGCGCCTACAGCGCCACCATGCAGTGGATCCGCGACGCCCGCGGCCTCTTTTACGAGCCGGGCTTTATCGCCCGCACTCAGTGCCCGACGCTCGTCGTCAACGGCAAGCAGGACAAGGTGGTGCCGCTCGCCAATGCCTATCGTTTCCTCGAGCTCATCCCCCAGTCCTGGGGTTACATCATTCCCGATTGCGGACATTGGGCCATGATGGAGCATCCGCGCGACTTCGTCCGGGCGACGCTCGCCTTCGCACACGGTGCGGATTGATGGGAGCGATCGAGCGGGAGGACCAGCGCGCCGCTGCAGGTGATCACGCGCTCTGCGCCACCGATGACGTGCCGCCTGGTGAAGCCAGGCGCGTCCTGGTCGGTGCCCGCTTACTCGCCATTTTCAATCTTGATGGCACTTTCTACGTCACCGACGATACCTGCACTCATGGCTTCGCCTCGCTGGCCGAGGGGTTCCTCACCGAGGACGGCACGGTCGAATGCGCCTGGCACGGAGGCGCCTTCGACATCCGCACCGGTGCCGCTGTCACGGCACCCTGCCAGATCCCGCTGGTGACGCACGCGGTCTCTGTGCGGGACGGCATGGTGTGGGTTGTGCTCACCGACAAACAAGCCGCGGAGGGATAGATCATGCCGAGCCTCGAAGGGATTACGGATCGGGTGCGCCAGGCGGTGGGCGACGAATCCGGCCTCGACGCGCGCATCAAATTCAATTTCGGCGAGGAGGGGTGGCTCTTCATCGACGGCAAGTCAGTGCCGAATCAGGTGCACAATACCGACCAGGAGTCAGACATCACCATCGCGGTGTCGCTGGCGAATTTCGAGCGCATCATCGACGGCCAGCTCAATCCTAAGATGGCGCTGATGACCGGGCGCATGAGGCTGCGCGGCGACATCCGCATCGCCATGCGGCTCGACAAGGTCTTTGGCCTCGCCTCTTGATCGTATGCACACGCCCGAAGATGAGTTGCGTGTGCGCCGGGAACTGGACGAGGTGGCGCTCCGCCTGGAGGGTGACCGAGGTACGCGTGCCTGTAAATTGCGGGGATTTGATCGAAGCTGTCCTCGCGGGGTTCGGTACAACACGGGTTCGTCATCGGCCTGCCGAAGAAATTTAACCGAGACTGCGTGGGTACGACTTCCGCTTCTGGCACATCTCGGACAATCGAAGCCGATGATGCGATGTCCGGTTTGGACCTTGTCAGCAGACCAGCTCACTTCGCTCAATCGCTTCGATTCGGGCTGTAACCTCGCTCGATAGTTGGATCAGAGACTAATCGACGCAGGCGCTTGGCGGACTGGCCCGGCTTGGTCCATCTTCGGCGTCAATGACGGCAAAGGGAGATGGAGCTAGCGTGACCGAAGCGCCAGCGCAATCTCTGGACGAGCCGCGGGACCCGGATCTGGTCGCGCTTTACCGGCTCTGGATCGCGAAACGCTGCCTGCGCTTGATGCCGTCGAAATCCGACTTTGA
>JASHUO010000926.1 GCA_030039975.1 Alphaproteobacteria bacterium | reverse complement strand
CGCCGCCACCGGCGCGCGCACCGTGCCGCCGCGCGAGCATGGCGGCAATTGCGACATCAAAGACCTGTCGCGCGGCTCGCGCGTCTATTTCCCGGTCTATGTCAAAGGCGCCGGCCTCTCGATGGGCGACCTGCATTTCAGCCAGGGCGATGGCGAGATCACCTTCTGTGGCGCGATCGAGATGGCCGGCTGGGTCCATCTCAAGGTCGATCTGATCAAGGACGGGATGGCGAAATACGGCATCCGCAATCCGATCTTCAAGCCGAGCCCGATCACGCCCACCTATCGCGACTATCTCATCTTCGAGGGCATCTCGGTCGACGAACGAGGCAAGCAGCATTATCTCGATGTCCACATTGCCTATCGCCAGGCCTGCCTCAATGCCATCGAGTATCTGAAGAAGTTCGGCTATTCCGGCGCCCAGGCCTATGCCATTCTCGGCACCGCGCCGGTCCAGGGCCATATCAGCGGCGTCGTCGACATCCCCAATGCCTGCGCCACGCTGTGGCTGCCCACGGAGATCTTCGACTTCGACATCAAGCCCGGCGCGAACGGACCGGTGCAGCATGTCGACGGCCGGATCGACGTGCCGCTCTCGCCCGACAAGTGAGCGAGACGCCCATGCCGTTCTATGATTATGACTGCGTCCGATGCGGACCTTTCACCGCGTTCCGGCCGATGGCGGAATACGAGGCGCCGGTCGCCTGTCCCGATTGCGGCGAGGCCGCACCGCGCATCCTGCTGCAGGCGCCGCTTCTCGGTGGCATGGATCAGCCGCGCCTCGCCGCGCATGCGACCAACGAGCGCAGCGCCCATGCGCCGCGCCGCAGCGCCTCCGGCCATGCACCAGGCTGCGGCTGCTGCTCGGGCGGCAAGGGCGCTCGGGCGAGCAAAGCCGCAAAGCGGCAGAAAGGCTTTCCCGACCGCCGTCCCTGGATGATCAGCCACTAAAGCGACGTCGGGGGCCAGCGGCAGCTGGGCGATCGCTGATGGACTCACCACGGAGGCACGGAGGACACGGAGATTGCGTGTTTGGCGCGCGCGCCATTCTTCGCTTCTCCGTGATCTCCGTGCCTCCGTGGTGAAATCTGCTCGCCGGGCGGTGCCTATCCTACATTCGCGGCGAAGAATTTGAGCGTGCGCTCGAGCGCGGTTTTGGTGGCTTCGGCGTTGTAGCTGGCGCGCTCGTCGCAGTTGAAGCCGTGGCCGGCATTGTAGACATGGATCGGCAGGTCGGGCCGCGCCCGCTTCACCTTCTCGACATCGCTCATCGGGATGCTCTGATCATGCTCGCCGAAATGCAGCATCGTCGGCACTTTCGGCTTCTCGTCGGCATGGGCCGCGACCAGGCCGCCGTAATAGCCGACCGCCGCGGCGACGCCGGGCAACCGCGCCGCCGCGAGGAAAGCGAGGCCGCCACCCCAGCAATAACCGACCACGCCGACCTTGCCGAACTGCTTCGCATAGTCGATTGCCGCCTGCAGATCGGCGAGCGAGCCGTCGAGCGGCACCTTGGCGCGGATATCGCGCCCCGATTCGATGCTTTTCTGGTCGTAGCCGAGCTCGATGCCCTTCTCGACGCGGTCGAACAACGCCGGCGAGATCGCGACATAGCCTTCATGCGCGAAGCCGTCGGTGACGCGGCGCATATGACCGTTGACGCCGAAGATCTCCTGGATGACGACGAGCGCGCCGCGCGGCTTGCCCGCGGGATCGGCACGATACGCAGCGAGCTTGTGCCCATCCTTGGCGGTGAGCGTAATGGTCTGTCCCATATATCCGGCCCTCCTCGGCTGTTGTTGGCGGCGATCATAGAGGAGGGGCGGTGAGGGACAAAGGGCCTCGCCGGCTTGGATTGCTGGCGGGTTTGCGCCCCGCGCGCGAGCGTGCGAGGATTGCCCGCGATCGGGTTTTGCCGGGGCGCGTGACGCAATGGCCCGCATTCTCGTGCTTGGCGCTGGATTTGCCGGCCTCTGGGCGGCCGTTGGCGCGGCGCGCAAGCTCGACGAGCTCGGCGCCAAGCCGGGCGATGTCGAAATTCTCGTCGTCGACCGCAACCCCTACCACAACATCCGCGTCCGCAATTACGAGGTCGACCTCAGCGACGTCGCCATCCCGCTCAGCGAAGTGCTCGATCCGATCGGTGTCAGGTATGTGACAGGCGAAGTCCGGACGATCGATCCGGTTCGGCGGCAGGTGTCGGTTGCGATGCCGCGCGCGGAGGTACGGCTCGACTACGACCGGCTCGTGCTGGTGCTCGGCAGCGCCTTGCCGCGTCCGGATATCCCTGGCCTCGCACAGCACGGGTTCGATGTCGATACTTACGCCGCAGCGGCGCGCCTCAATGCCCATCTCGCGGCGCTCGACGCGCGGCCAGCCTCGGCGGGGCGCTCGACCGTGATCGTCGCGGGCGCCGGTTTCACCGGCATCGAGGTCGCCGCCGAGATGCCGCGCAAGCTGCGCCGTGCGTTTCCAGCCGAGCCTTGCCGCGTGATCCTCCTCGATCCCCATCCCGTCATCGGCGCCACCATTGGCGATGCGGCGCGCCCGGTGATTGACGATGCGCTGTCGTCGCTCGGCATCGAGACGCGGCTCGGCGCCGCGATCATGGACGTCGACGCCGCCGGCATTACCCTGGCGTCCGGCGAGGTCATTCCGACAGAGACCCTCGTCTGGTGCGCCGGCATGCGCGCAAGTCCGCTCACCGCAAACCTGCCGGGGACAAGGGACGGGCTGGGCCGACTGACCGTGGACCCGTTCATGCGCGTCGCCGGCTTGACCAATGTGTTCGCCGCCGGCGACGTGGCCGCGAGCCTGATCGACGGCGCGCATCCCACCGTCATGTCCTGCCAGTTTGCCCGTCCCATGGGTCGCTTTGCCGGCCATAATGTCGTCGCCGACCTCTATGGCCAGCCCGGGCTGCCGCTGCGGATCGACTGGTATGTGACCGTACTCGATCTCGGCGGCTGGGGCGCCCTTTACACCGTCGGCTGGGATCGCCGCGTGCTCGCGACCGGTCGCTCCGCGAAAGCGACGAAAGAAACCATCAACCACCAACGCATCTATCCGCCGCGGAGCGGGCAGCGCGAG
>JASHUO010000925.1 GCA_030039975.1 Alphaproteobacteria bacterium | reverse complement strand
GGCCGGCGGACTCGCCGCGGCCGCCGCCGGCCTGCAGATAAGCGGCAACTCCGGCGAGAGCGATCAATCCAGCGCCAAGGGAAAGCGCAACGACGCGCCAAAGCGAGCGCTGAGGCGACTTGCCATCGTTCCCTGGTGCGTCGCCGCCTTCGCGCGAGTTTTGGGGGGAGGGAACGTCCATAGGCCCCGTCGGCATGCTCGTGAGGACGCGGCGGCCCTGCCGCGGACCAGCGCGGTACTCCGATGGAGAGACACTAGTGGGTGTTGGCAGGCCGGTGGGATCGGGTAATTGCCCGATCCCACCCGGTAAATGCTCGGAGGCGGCCGCGAAGAAGGCAGCGGGCGGTTAGGCTTGCCGCCGGCGATGCTCGCTATTGCGCGAAGGACGGGATGTCGAACGGAACCTGGTCGCAAAGCACCATGGCGATCAGCTGTGGCGTGGGCTCGCTCGAAATCGTCAGATCGAACTGCTGGTTGAAGCCGGACTGAGGGTTCGTCTTGAACAGCAAGAGCGACCTGTCCCTGGCGACGGGATAGAGGTATTTCGCTTGCGGGTACTTGTCCTGATCGAGGATGGCTGTCTTGACGCGAGGACAGGCCGCAGCGAGCCGGGTCATTCTCGCCTCCGAGGCCACGCAGGGAAGCAGCCCTTCCTCGTGCTGGGCACAGATGCTGACCATCACCCGGCCTTCGGAGACGAAGGCACCAAGCGTCTCCGGCGTGAGTTCCGCCGTGCTGCGCGGCGCGAAGGTTGCCTCGATCTCGCTTTCGGCGACCGCCGGCGATTTCATGGGAGGCGTCTCGCGCGCCGGCCCGAGGCGGCCGGGCGCTGGCGGTTCCGCCGCGGCCGGGCCGACGACCGGGCCGGCGCTTACCCTGATGAACCGCCAGTCATCGGGAGGGAGCCCCGCTGCGAAATTCTCGACCGTCAAGCCCTGGCAATGCTCGATGTCGCCATTTGGACACGTCTTGATGGCGAAGCGAATGAAGTCGTCGAAATGCTTGGCATTGAGATCGCTGAACAAATGCTGGGCCTCGGCTTGCGCTCGTGCGAGGTCGCTTTTCGATGCGCCGGCTTTCAGCAATTCGCCGAAATGGCGGCCTTGCTCGCGAATGGCGGCGCGCATCGACGTGCTAAAGCCATAGTGGATGACCTCTCCTTGCGGCGTCACGAGTCCGTGGACGAGAGAGGCCGGGGGGTGATGGTTCAGCACCGCCGCCTTCGCGCAGGCAAACTCCATTTCGGCGGCAGTGCCGAAATCGCCGGGCACCGAGCCTGTACTTCCCGACGGAAATCGAGTGAGCACGTCGTGTGTGGTGTGGCAATGATAGACATAGAGCACTGGATGAGCGCAAAGCTGCTCGAACCTCATTCGATCCCACGAAACGGTGTCGCTGGTTGCGCCGGTCGTGATGTCGGTCAGCGATTTTGTATCCGCGGCATAGACCGCCGCTCGTTCAACCCCGTCGGCGCAGGCGTGCTCGAAATAGCCTCGCGCAATTCCATCGGCGGCGGCTTCTTGGGCGGTTGCGGCGAGCGGCTGTATCAGAAGCGCGACAGCGAAGGCCGCGAGGCCGTGAATGTACATCGTAAGGTGCTGCTCCTGCCTGGATCAGTCTCGGCATGGTAAGCATGCCTTCGGCGTTGCGTCGACGGGTTGGTCGGGCAGCCGCCGATCCGCGTCACAATATCGCAGCGCGCGTCTGCGGAATGGCTTCGGGACGGGCTTGTGCCGCTCAAAAGAATGAGCGGCCCCGTTTGGGGCCGCTCACCAGGCCAAACCGGCAGAAGGGCCATCAACGACCGGCTAGGCCTACTCGCTGTGGTTCAGCTAGTCCCCTTCATGCTGCTTGATCGTCTCATCAATCTGCGTTTGACCGATTCAAGGTTGAATGAAGCTGGAGCTTGCATCGGCGGAAACTCGACCGCGGTCGCCGCCAGAGCTGCGACCTTCTGCTGGACCAGGACGAAGCGCCAGAATTCGCGGGCATAGAAATCGTTCCCGTACCCGAAGGCGCTCTCGTTAGGGGACTCCCCACGTATCGACGGTGTCCGCTCGAAGGGATCCTGACGCAGATTGACCATCAAGGGCATGTCCGTCGTGACCTTTTCACCGGGCCAGCCCTGGGGCTGCTGATAGAACGTGAATTTCATGTCGTCGACCCGGAGAGCGCCCAGTTGTGCCCCGCCGAAATAGAAGATTTCATGGCGCGCCGATGGTCCCTTGCCCTCCAAGAGAGCGAGCTGATTGTAGCCGTCGAGATGGTTCTTGTAGGTCCGGCCGTCCAACTCGACGCCTTTCAGCAGCTGCTCCGTGATATCCGGGTTGCCGGCTGCAGCGGTGAGCGTCGGCAGCCAGTCGAGCCCCGAAAAGATGCCGTTTTCGACCGTGCCCGGCTTGATCTTGCCTGGCCAGCGGATGATCGCCGGCACGCGAAATCCGCCTTCCTCGACGGTGCCCTTGGTCGCCTTGAACGGCGTCATGCCACCATCGGGCCAAGTGAAGACCTCGGCGCCGTTGTCGGTCGTGAAGATGACGATGGTGTTGTCGGCTTCGCCGATGTCCTTGAGGTGCTTCAGCAACTCGCCGACGCTGTCGTCGAGCTGAGCCATGCCGGCCTCTTCGAGGCCGTAATTGGTGTCCGAGTTCATCTGCGCCTGATACTTCGGCGGCACGAAGGTCCACACATGCATGCGCGTCGTGTTGTGCCAGATGAAGAACGGCTTGCCGTCCTGCTTGGCCTTGTCCATGAAGCCGTTGCTGGCCTGGACGAGCACCTCGTCGAAGGTCTCCATATCGTATTTGGCCTTTTGGCCTTCCTGCCAGTTCTGCCGGTCGGTCATGTTCCGGAACGGCGCCAGCGGGCCTTCATCGACGATCCGCTGCTTGCCGACCTTACCCCAGCGCGGCTCTACCGTCTGATCGTCGACGTCGGTGGCCCAGGAATGCACCAGATTGCGCGGGCCGTATTTTGCGAGCCACTCTGGCGGGAAAGAGTGCCAGTAGGGGTCCGACATCGCGTCGAGGTGATAGAGGTAGCCGAAATACTCGTCGAACCCGTGCACGGTGGGCAGGTATTTGTTCAGGTCGCCAAGATGGTTCTTGCCGAACTGCGCGGTTTCATAGCCCATCGACTTGAGGACGGTGGCCAACGTCACAGCCTGATCCGGGATGCCGACATCGGCTCCGGCCTGGCCGACCGTCGTCAGCCCGGTGCGGAGGGGCAACTCGCCGGTGATGAAGTTGGCTCGGCCGGCAGTGCAGCTTGCCTCGGCATAATAGTCGGTGAAGCGCATGCCTTCGGCAGCCAACTGATCGAGGTTCGGTGTCTTGCCGGACATGATGCCCTGATGGTAGGCGCCGATATTGAACCACCCGACATCGTCGCCCATGATCACCAGGATATTCGGCTTTTTCTCCTGCGCCTCAGCGGCAAGCCCCGACACGACGAAGAACACAGCCGCGGCGATCGCGCTCAGGACAGTGAGAAATTTTCGACGAACCCACCTGAAAGTGGCTCGTTTGGGGTCGGTCGCGGAACAGTCCATGCAAAGTCTCCTTCTCGTCTGAATAAGCATCGTGAAAGAGGCCGCAGACGTCGCCGTCAGGCCTACGCCAATTGTTCAACCGGATCGATGACTGCCACAATTCGGCGACACCCCGAGAAGGACGAAGAAATCTCTGCAATCCGCGGGACAAAACCGGCGTAATAAAGAGCCATGGTTTATCGCCACCGAGGATTCTGGGCGCGACCGCGACGGTTTCCAGCGGTCCGGACAGTCCGCGCGAAGCACGGCGTGCTGCTCGGTCTGCGGGAAAGGCCCATGAAGGATCGCCCCGTTGGAAACGTGCTGCTCAGCGCCGCAGGGCGGTCGTTCTGACGATCACGCTCCTCTGGAGCAGCTAGCGGCTCGGCGCGGCGGGCTGGCTTGTGTCGGCGGGGCGCTCATTGGAGGAGCCGCCCGTGCCATAGCCCGGGTAAACCGTGCCATTCGGATCGGGAGTGCCATTCTCCCGCATCTCATTGGTGCCGCATGC
>JASHUO010000924.1 GCA_030039975.1 Alphaproteobacteria bacterium | reverse complement strand
CAGCGTCGCATAGGTGCTATTGCCCATGGCAAAGCCGACCAAGCTGGCCACCAGGATGCTGGCCGCCATCGCACCCCAGGCGACGGCGTTCCGCCAGCTCGGCCGCGCCGCCCGGGCTCGGAAGGGCAGGACCTGGGCGCTGCCACCACCGACCAGCGCCGCGGCGCGCGCGATCACCGCTTCGGGCGCTGTGGCGGATGCGAGCATCGTCGCTTGCCGGGCGGCCAGAATGTCGCCGGCGACCTGCGGATTGACGGCCAGCCAATCCTCGACCGCTTCCCCCGCCTCGGCGGAGAGGCGATCCTCGGCATAGGCCGCGAGGGTCAGCGCGTCCGGCTCCGCGGCCGTCGGTTCACCGGTCATGGCCGCAGCCTCGCACCAGCGGCGCCACAGCGCCACCTGCTCAGGGCTGCCCGTCGGTTCGGCCATCTTGGTCCTCCTCCGCTGGTTCTACGCGGTCCCGCGCCGATCCATCCCCATATTGCCACACTCTCTTCCCCTATTGTTCCTCGGTTGAGAAGTGGCTTCTTAGTTTCAGCATTGCTTTGTGGTGGGTGCTGCGGACGGTCTGCGGGTCCACCCCCAGCGCCGTCGCGATCTCCGCCACCTCCATGTCACGGTCGTAAAGCATGGTTAACACCAGCTTTTGGCGAGGCGACAACAGTCCCTCGGGCAGTTTCAGCTTCTCCGGCGGCGTCGCATCGGTGGCCAGCAGCGCTTCCGGGACGGCATCGATCGGCGTCTGCGCCAGCCGGCGCCGGCGCAGCGCGTCCCGCGCCGTGCTCCGGGCGACGATGGTAAGCCAGGTGGAAATCCCGGCGCGGCTGGGATCATAGGTCTTGAGCAGGCGAAAATCGTCCTTGCACAACCGCAGGAACACTTCCTGAACGAGGTCCTCGACATCGCCGCCTTCCTGCGCCACGCCGCGCACCGCCGCGACGACGAGGCCGGCATAGCGGCGGACGAAAGCGTCCCATGCCGATTTCTCGCCCCGGCCCAACGCCTGAAGGTCGATCTCTTGCGCCACGCGTCGTCTCTTTAACTATCCTATGTCCGCCCGCGCCGCGCCATCCCTGTCGCGGCGGCAGAGGCGGCTGGTTCAGGTGAGCTTGGCGAAGAAATCGTTGCCCTTGTCGTCAACCACGATGAAGGCGGGAAAATCGACGACCTCGATGCGCCAGATGGCCTCCATGCCGAGCTCGGGATATTCCAGCACCTCGACCTTCTTGATGCAGTCCTGCGCGAGCCGTGCAGCGGGGCCCCCGATCGAGCCCAGATAGAAGCCGCCATGCTTCTTGCAGGCCTCGCGCACCTCGGGCCCGCGATTGCCCTTGGCCAAGGTGACGAAGCTGCCGCCCGCTGCCATGAACTGGTCGACATAGGAATCCATCCGCCCGGCGGTGGTGGGGCCGAACGAGCCTGAGGCATAGCCCGCGGGCGTCTTGGCCGGACCCGCATAGTAGATCGGATGGTCCTTGACATAGCGTGGCAACCCTTCGCCGCGCTCGAGCCGCTCCTTGAGCTTGGCATGGGCGATGTCGCGGGCGACGACCAGCGTGCCGGTGAGCGAGAGCCGCGTCTTGATCGGATAGCGCGACAAGCTCCGCCGGATCTCGTCCATCGGCCGGGTCAGATCGACCTTCACCACCTCGCCACCCAGGCTCTCGCCATCGATCTCGGGCAGGTATTTCGCCGGATTGGTCTCGAGCTCTTCCAGGAAGACGCCCTTGGCGTTGATCTTGCCAAGGATTTGCCGGTCGGCGGCACAGGAGACGCCGATGCCGATGGGGCAGCTCGCGCCGTGGCGCGGCAGGCGGATGACGCGCACGTCGTGGCAGAAATACTTGCCGCCGAACTGTGCGCCGATCCCCATGCGGCGGGTGAGGTCGAGCACCTCCTGCTCGAGTCCGCGGTCGCGAAAGGCCTGGCCGAATTTGTTGCCTTCGGTGGGCAGATTATCGAGGTAGCGCGTGCTGGCGAGCTTCACCAGCTTCAAGTTGAACTCGGCCGAGGTGCCGCCGATGACGATGGCGAGGTGATAGGGCGGACACGCGGCGGTGCCGAGCGTGCGGATCTTCTCGTCCAGGAACTTCAGCAGCGCCTTCGGATTGAGCACCGCCTTCGTCTGCTGATAGAGGAAGCTCTTATTGGCCGAGCCGCCGCCCTTGGCGATGAACAGGAATTTGTACTCGTCGCCGTCATCGGCATAGAGCTCGATCTGCGCCGGCAGATTGTCGCCGGTATTGACCTCTTCATACATCGAGAGCGGCGCCACCTGGCTGTAGCGCAGATTGGTTTCGGTATAGGTCTTGCGGATGCCGGCGGCGAGCGCCGCGGCGTCGCCGCCGCCGGTCCAGACGCGCTGCCCCTTTTTCCCCATGACGATCGCCGTGCCCGTGTCCTGGCACATCGGCAGCACTTTGCCGGCGGCGATATTGGCGTTCTTGAGCAGGTCGAAGGCGACGAACTTGTCGTTGTCGGAGGCTTCGGGGTCGTCGAGGATGGCGCGGAGCTGTTGCAAATGGCCGGGGCGCAGCAGGTGCTGGCAATCGACCATGGCGGTGGCGGCCAGCAAGGTGAGCGCCGCCCGATCGACCTTGACGATCG
>JASHUO010000089.1 GCA_030039975.1 Alphaproteobacteria bacterium | reverse complement strand
CGTGACGTCGAAGGGGTGGAAGAATTGCAGCGTGAAGGCGGCAATCGCCGCAACGCCAAGCCCGCCCATCGCCGCCACCGGCACCGGCGCCAACGGCGCGGCGCGGCGTAGCAGCACGACGAGGCTCGCCGCCAGCGGCACGCTGACGCCGAGGATGAAGCGGAAGCAATTGGCGCTCTCGCCGATCACCCAGCCATCGGGGCCATGGACGAGCCAATGCCGCCAGCAGCTGTAGCCGCTGGCGCCGATCCAGAGCCCGAGGCTCGGCAGCGGCAATAGCGCCCAGGCGCGCGACCGGTCGGGAAGGCTGAGCTCGAAGGCGGCGATGACGGCGAGTATGCCGGTCAGCAAGGTTCCGGTGAGCTCGAGCGCGAGCTTGGGATCGGCGGCGCGCACCGCGAAAACGTGAAGATCGGCGAAGATCAGGATCGCCGCGGAGTCCGCCGCGGCGACGGCGGCGAGCCACAGCGCGGCGCGCAGCAGCGGCGGGCGCAAGCGGCGCACCGGCTCGGCCGAGGCGGCGAGCCGCCCGATCAGCCTTTCCGTGTCGCTGCCGCTGCTCATTCCTCGCCTCCTTTCAGCCGCCGTCGCAACGCCTTGATCGCGCGGTGAACGTTCACCTTGAGCGCCGCGACCGACTTGCCGCTGAGGCTCGAGGCCTCGGCGAGGCTGAGCTCGCGCAGCTTCAACAGCTCGATCGCCTCGCGCTGCGGCGGCGATAGAGCGGCGATCGCCTCGTTCAACCCTTCGGTCGCTGCCGACACCTCCAGGGACCTGTTCGCTCGCGGGTCGGCAAAGGTTTCATAGGCGGTCTCGTCGAACACCTCATGCGCCGCGCTGCGGCCGTGCCGGCGCAGCGCATCGATCGAGCGCCGGCGGGCGATCGCGGCGAGCCACGGCCGGATCGGTCGCGTCGGATCGTAGGTGTGGCGGATGCGATGGATGGTGAGAAGAATGTCCTGCACCACCTCCTCGGCGCGATCGCCCGTGCGGTGTTGCGGCAGGACGAGGGCGCGCAGGAAGGGTACGATCGCGCGCAGCAACTGCTCATAAGCGGCGCGGTTGCCATCCTGTGCCGCCGCCATGAGCTCCGACCAGAGCCGCTCCGTCGCCGACGCGTCGCCCACCTCTCGACCTCGTGATGACAATGCCGCTTCGCGCAGTGTAACCAGTGGGGTGCAGCGGCGAATAGGGGCATGCGGCAGGCCGGGGTGCCGGTTCTCAGCCGCGATCCAGATCAACCCTTCGGGAGAATACCGATGCACAGCCTGAACAAGACCGGCCTCCTTGTCGCCTCGGCCGTTGCCGCCACCGTCGCGCTGCCGCTGTTCGCCAATGCGGGCCCCGCGCCGACGCCAAGCTTTGAGGCCGAGAAGTGCTATGGCATCAACGCCGCCGGCAAAAATGACTGCGCCGCCTCCAACAGCCATTCCTGCGCCGGCGAGGCGAAGCGGGCGTCGGATCCGAAGTCGTGGATCTACGTGCCGGTCGGCACCTGCGGCAAGATCCAGGGCGGCAGCACGTCGCCCAAGGTCTGAGCAGCGCAAGGCGGGGCGGAGCGATGATCGCGACAGAGAGTGTGAAGCGTGGCATTGCCGGCGCCATCGGCGTCGGGCTGCGCGCGCCGCATCTCGCCGCGTTCGTCGCCGACCGCCCCGCCATCGGCTGGCTTGAAGTCCATGCCGAGAATTACATGGGCGGCGGTGCCGCGCCGGCGCAGCTTGATGCGATCCGCTGCGACTATCCCCTCAGCCTCCACGGCGTCGGCTTGTCGCTGGGCAGCGCCGACGGCCTCGACGAAGCGCATCTCCTGCGCCTCAAGAACCTCGTCGAGCGCTACGAGCCCTGCCGCGTTTCCGAGCATCTCGCCTGGAGCATGGCCGGCGGGACTTATCTCAACGACCTGCTGCCGCTGCCTTATACGGAGGAATCGCTGGCGATCGTCGCGCGCCATGTCGCGCGCGCGCAGGAGGTGCTGGGGCGGAAACTGCTCGTCGAGAATCCCTCGAGCTATCTGCGCTTCCGCCATTCAACCATCGCCGAGCCCGATTTCCTCGCCGAGCTGGTGCGGCGCACCGGCTGCGGCCTGCTCTGCGACGTCAACAACATCTATGTCAGCGCCACCAATCTCGGCTTCGATGCGGCCTGCTATCTCGACGCACTGCCGCCGATGGCGGTGGGCGAGATCCATCTCGCCGGCCATGCCGAAGTGATGCGGTCGGGCGCGGCGCTTCTCATCGATGATCACGGCTCGCCGGTGCCGCCGCCGGTCTGGGCGCTCTATGGCAGCGCGCTCCGACGCTTCGGCGCCGTGGCGACGCTTGTCGAATGGGACAAGAATTTGCCGGCGCTGCCGGTTCTGCTCGATGAGGCGCGCAAGGCCGAGCGCGCCGCGCTTGCGACGCTGGGCGATTATGCTGCCGCTTCGTGACGTGCAAGCGGCGTTCCGTCGCGCGCTCCTCGCCGAGGACGAGACCGTGTTCGCCGCGCTTGTCGAAGGCGGCGCCGCTCGCATCGATGTTCATCGCAACAACCTCTTCGCATCGCTCGGCGAGGTGCTGCGCGACAGCTTTCCCGCCGTTTGCCGCCTGGTGGACGAGCGCTTCTTCGCCTATGCCGCGCACGAATTCATCCGCCGTCATCCGCCGGAGCGCGCGGTGCTGGCGGAATATGGCGGCGGCTT
>JASHUO010000923.1 GCA_030039975.1 Alphaproteobacteria bacterium | reverse complement strand
TTTCCCGATAAAATATAAATCACAGTGGGATAACCTAGCATGGCGGGCATTCTCAGTGGCATTCGGGTACTCGATTTCGGCCGCTACATCGCCGGCCCCTATTGCGCGGCGCTGCTCGCCGAGCAGGGCGCCGAGGTCATCCGCATCGAGAAGCGCGAGGGCAGCGAGGATCGCTTCGTGACCCCGGTCGGCGCCGACGGGGTGGGCGCACTGTTCCTGCAGATAAATCGCAACAAGCGCTCGCTCACGCTCGACCCGATGACCCCGGAGGGGCAGGAGATCGTGCGCCGCCTGGTGCGCACCGCCGATGTGGTGGTGGCGAACCTGCCGCCGCCGACCCTCCGCACCATGGGGCTCGACTATGACAGCCTCGCCGCGGTGAAGCCCGACATCATCCTCACCACCAGCTCAGCCTATGGCCATGGCGGCCCCTACGCGGAGCGTGTCGGCTTCGACGGCGTCGGACAGGTCATGTCGGGCGCGGTCTACATGACCGGCGAGCCCGACCAGCCCTACCGCGCCGCGGTTCCCTGGGTCGATTTCGGCACCGCCCTCCATTGCGCCTTCGGCACCATGGCGGCGCTGATGGCGCGGCGCGAGACGGGGCGGGGCCAGAAGGTCGAAGGCGCCCTTCTGGCTACCGCCGTTACCTTCACCAACGCCATGCTGATCGAGCAGGCGGTGATCGCGGCCGACCGCGTCCCCACCG
This sequence comes from Alphaproteobacteria bacterium, assembly GCA_030039975.1. Taxonomy (GTDB): domain Bacteria; phylum Pseudomonadota; class Alphaproteobacteria; order ATCC43930; family CGMCC-115725; genus DAHUYF01. Next base: position 2,685 of record JASHUO010000923.1, on the reverse strand, counting down.
GCAATCGCGGCCAGACCGCAGCACCGGTCGATCTCTTCCGGACGCGCGACGGCTGGATCATCTGCCAGGTGGTCGGGCAGCCGCTCTATCGGCGCTGGGCGCGGCTCATGGGCGAGCCGCACTGGCTCGACGATCCCCGCTTCAAGGACGACATCAGCCGCGGCAACAATGGCGTCCTCATCAGCGAGCGCATGCAGCGCTGGTGCACCGGGCACAGCACCGAGGCGGCGCTCGAGATCCTCGGGCGCGAGAAGATCCCGGCGGCGAAAGTGCTGCGGCCGCAGGAGGTGCTGGACGATCCGCAAGTGCGGGCGATGGGCTTCTTCACGGCGCTCGACTATCCCGGCCTGCCGCGTCCGGCGCCAATCGCCAAGGCGCCCGTCTTCCTCTCGGCGACGCCGGGCGACATCCGCCACCGCGCGCCGCTCTTGGGCGAGCATACCGACGCCGTGCTGGCGGAGCTCGGCTATGACCCCGCGGCGATCGCCGAGCTGCGGGAGAAGCGCATCGTTTGACCAGGGTTTACCTCGCGGTAACCATGATCTGCTAACTCATCGGCGATGGAAGGCAGCCGCAAAGCCCCGCAGCTCCGCATCCGACCGGCACGGCCGGCCGACATCACCGGGATCTTCGCCATGAAGCGCGCGCTCACCGCCGATGAAGGCAATGACGCGGTGCTGCGCGCGAGCGAGCAGGACTGGCTGCGCGACGGCTTTGGCCGCGCGCCGCGCTTTCAGTGCATCGTCGCCGAAGCGGAAACGACGCTGATCGGCATGGCCACCTATAGCGAGATTTATCTGACCGCGCTGGGCGGCCCGATCTTCACCATCCAGGACCTCTATGTCGCGCCCGGCCGACGCAAGCTCGGAGCCGGCCGCGCGCTTGTCGCTGAAATCGCCGCGGCGGCGCTCGAACGCGGCATCCCCCTCATCGAGCTCATGGTCAGGGAGGACAATGCGGCGCGGAAGTTCTACCGGCGACTCGGCTTTTGCCATCTCAAGGAGTGCCTCACCTATGCCATCGGTGGCGAGCCCATGCTGGCCCTGACCTTGCCGGTCGATGGCAGGATCGCGTCGCCGCGCTGATGCGCCCGACGGCTAGCCGCAAGCGTAAAACAAGCATTAACCACTACACGGTAGTGTCGGCCATAAGGAAAGGCTTGGCTGAGTGGGGCCGATGCTGAAGCGCCTGTCGGCGACGCTGTCGCCCCCCTATCGGGCGATCGACTGGTTCATCCCGAATTCGCTCAGGACCGATGCGGCCACGCTGGGCCGGGCGCGGATTTTCGTCTTCAGTCATCTCTTCGGGGCAACGCTGGGTCAGAGCATCAGCGTCGCTCTCTGGCACCTCGATCCGCATCCAGGCTTTGCCTATTGGGTCATCGTCGGCCTCATCACGTCGTTCTGGCTGCTGCCTTTTGCCCTCAAATTCACCGGCCGCCTTGCGCCGCTCGCCTTCGTCACCGTCGAGGAGCTGACCTTCCTCACCCTCTTCGGCTCCTACCAGTATGGCGGCGTGAGCTCGCCTTTCCTGCCTTGGCTGCTGAACGCGCTGCTGCTCGCCTTCTTCTATCTCGGCGATCGGCCGAAGCTGCGCTACGGCGTGCTCGCCCTGTTCTCGGCCAACCTCGTCGGGTTCTTCGCCACCTATGCCGCCAATGGCGGTTTCCCCGAGCGTGTGCCGATCGAAGCAATGGCGGGGCTCGGCATCACCTCGGTGCTGACCGCCACGGCCTACATGTCGATGATGGCGCTCTATTACGCCAATCTCGTCGCCTCGCAGCCCGAGACCGAGAAAGAGGTGCAGAAGCATCGCGCCACCGCCGTCAAGCTGCGCGAGGCCAAGGAAGAGGCGGAGAAGGCCAATCAGCAGAAATCGGAATTCCTCGCCAAGATGAGCCATGAGCTGCGCACGCCGCTCAACGCCGTCATCGGCTACAGCGAGATGCTGCTCGAAGATGCCGAAGGCGATGGGCGCAAGGCGCAGCACATCGCCGATCTCCGCCGCATCAACAGCGCCGGCAAGCATCTACTGTCGCTGGTCACCGATGTGCTCGACCTCTCCAAGATCGAAGCGGGCAAGATGGAGCTCGTGGCTCAGCCCTTCAGTCTCAGCGGCTTCATCGACGACGTGATCGCGACGTGCCGGCCGCTCGTCATGGACAACGGCAATCAGTTTCTGGTCGAGCGCGCCGCCGAGCTCGGCACCATGCTCGGCGACCAGACCAAGCTGCGCCAGGCGGTGCTCAATCTGCTCAGCAACGCCGCCAAGTTCACCAAGGCGGGCTCCGTCACACTCACCGTCGCGCGCGAGGCGACGGCCGGTGGCGATTGGATCAGGATCGCCGTGCATGACACCGGCATCGGCATCAGCCGCGAGAACCTGCCGAAGCTGTTCCAGAACTTCAACCAAGCCGAAGCCTCGACCGCGAGCCGCTACGGCGGCACCGGGCTCGGCCTTGCCTTGAGCCAGAAGCTCTGCCGTCTGATGGGCGGCGAGATCACTGTTGAAAGCATGCCGGGGAACGGCTCCTGCTTCACCATCCGCGTGCCCGCGATCATCGCCCCCGCCATGCCCCGCGCCTTCGGCGCCGCGTCCGCAAGCGATCTCCTTTCCACCGCCGCGCAGTAGCGCGAGCACGAACCGCTTAGCTGCGCGCGACGCGGTCCATGTGCCAGCCCTGGA
>JASHUO010000008.1 GCA_030039975.1 Alphaproteobacteria bacterium | reverse complement strand
CCAAGGGCTGCCAAGCCGGGGCTCTGGCCCGAGACGCATTTCTTCGCCTAGTCTCCGGCATGGCCGGGATTTGGTCGCTGATCAACACGCGCGCGCTCTCGATCTCGCTGGCACAGGGAGCTTTCAACTTTGAGCTGTCCTGGCTCGGCCTATTGCTGATCGTGGGCGCTTTGCTGCTCTGGCGCTATCTGCGTCGCTAATCCCGTCGCGGCGCGCGGTGATGGACAAATTCTGTCCCGCGCCGCATCTTTCGCCCCATGGCTGCAGAGCGGGTCGAGCTGATCGTGGTTGGCGGCGGGCTCGCCGGCCTCACCCTCGGCATCGCCTGCGCTCATGCCGGGATCGAGGTTGCGGTCATCGACCGCGAAGATCCCGCCACGATGCTGTCGGAACCCTTCGACGGCCGCAGCACCGCCATCGCCTATGGCTCGAAGCAGGTGCTGGAGGGCATCGGCCTTTGGCCGCTGGTCGCCGCCGAAGCCGAGCCGATCCTCGAAATCCGTGTCGCCGATGGCGATTCGCCGCTCTTCTTGCATTACGACCATCGCGATCTCGGCGCCGCGCCCTTAGGTTATATCGTCGAGAACCGGGCACTGCGCCGGGCGCAGGTCGAGCGGGCCCGCGCGCTGCCGAATCTCCGCCATCTGGCCCCCGTCGCGGTCGAGCGCGTCGAGCGCGGCGCTGCCGCCGCGACCGCGTTTTTGAGCGACGGCCGCGAGCTCGTCGGCGAGCTCGTCGCCGCCTGCGACGGGAAGGCCTCGCCGCTGCGCCGCGCCGCCGGCATCCGCACGATCCATTGGGCCTATCCGCAGACCGGGATCGTCTGCACCGTGCGGCACGAGCTGCCGCATCACGGCGTCGCGGTCGAGCATTTCCTCCCGGCCGGGCCTTTCGCCATCCTGCCGATGAGGGAGCAGCGCTCCTCGATCGTTTGGACCGAGCGCGAGGCGTTGGCGCCGGAGATCCTTGCCTTGGACGAAGCCGGGTTCGCCGCCGAGCTCAGGCGCCGCTTCGGCGACTTCCTCGGCGAGGTCGAGGTCGTGGGCCCGCGCTGGTCCTATCCGCTGTCCCTCCTCCATGCTGAGCGCTACACCGCGCCGCGGCTGGCGCTGGTTGGCGACGCCGCGCATCTCATCCATCCCATTGCCGGCCAGGGACACAATCTCGGCATCCGCGACATCGCGGTGCTGGCCGAGCTCGTTGTCGAGGGGCGGCGGCTCGGCCTCGACATCGCGACGCCCGAGCTGCTGCGGCGCTATGAGCGCTGGCGCCGCTTCGACAACCTCACCCTGGCGGTCGCCACCGACGGTCTCAACCGGCTGTTCTCCAACGCGCTCCCGCCCGTGCGCCTCGTCCGCGATCTCGGCCTTGCCGCCGTCGACAAGCTGCCGCCGATGAAGCGCCTCTTCATGCGCCACGCCATGGGCGTCGTCGGCGATCTGCCGCGCCTGGTTCGCGGCGAGCCGCTTTAGGACCCCCTAAGTGCTTGGTTTTTCAGCCACACCGGGATCCGTTACAATCTGTTACGAACTGAGAAAAAAATTGCGAGTTCGCGGGAACCGTGAACGGGCGTAACTGTTTGTAACAGCGAAATCACCGGTGGCCGCATGCCGGCTATGGAGATGATGACGATGAGCGGACAGAAGCAATTGACGAACCTTGCCGTCACTGTCGAGGTCGAGCGCTTTCTCAACGGCGAGAGCGATGGCGCTCCCTTGTTCCAAGCCCTTTACGGCAGCATTGCCGACGAGCCGGTGCCGCAGCACCTGCTCGATATCGTGCGCGAGGGTTCTGATCCCACGATCGAGCCCGAAGCGGTGCCGGTCGCACCCCCATCGGCGCGGCGCGCGGCGCCCTGAACGGCGCCGCGGCATTTCGCCCGCCTCTATCTCTCAACCCAAAAGCAAGTGCCGGAGCGGATGACCGCCCCGGCACCAGGAATGCGAAACGTTTAGCTTATGCGCCGCGCGGCCGGCTACTCGCCTTCCGTGCCGATCGCGTAAGCGGTCTCGCCATGCACCGCATCGTCGCCGACGCGGAGGGTCGCATCATCCATGCGCAGCGGTACGATCAACCCGATCACCTTCAGGATGATGTAGGTGGCGATGATGTTGTAGACGATGATGAAGGCCGCGCCTTCGACCTGCAGCAGGAGCTGCGAGGGATTGCCGTAGAGCAGGCCGGTGATGTTCACGCCGGGGGCGTCCTTCTCGGTACCAATATATTCGAGCATGCCGGGGTTGGCGAGAATACCCGTCAGCAGCCCGCCCATGAGGCCGGCGATGCCATGGGTGGAGAAGACGGACAAGGTATCGTCCACCTTCATCATCAGCTTGGTCTTCTGCAGCTTGTTCATGCTGAGCCAGGGGATGATGCCGGCGCAGATGCCGATGATGATGGCGCCCCAGCCATCGACATAACCCGCGGCCGGGGTGATCGCCACCAGGCCTGCGATCATGCCGTTGACCGCGCCGATCACCGATGGCTTCCCATAGGCCATCTTGTCCATCAGCGTCCAGACCAGCAGACCCACGGCGGTGGCGGTGTTGGTGTTGAGCACCGCGGCGCCGGCATCGGCATTGGCGAAGTAGGGATCGCCGCCGTTGAAGCCGTTCCAGCCGAGCCACAGGATGCCGGCACCGACCAAGGTGACGAGCAGGCTGTTGGGCGGGAAATGCTCACGGTCGGTCTGGATGCGCGGGCCGATCACCGCCGCAGCGACGAAGCCCGAGGTACCGGCGGCGAGATGGATGACATAGCCGCCGGAGAAATCCGCCACACCCATGCTGGCGAGCCACCCGCCGCCCCACAGGCTGAATGCGCCCACCGTGTAGACCAAGGTCAGCCACACCGGGCAGAAGATCATCCAGGCGGTGAAGTTCATCCGGCCCAGCACGGAGCCGCCGAGGATGATGACGGTGATGGCTGCGAACACGAACTGGAAGAACATAAGCGTCGCCATGGGAAAGGCGAGGGCCGGCATGCCCGAGGCCGCTGCGGGAATCGTCGCCTGACCAGTCGTGAACACCGCCGATGTCGCCAGGCTCGGCGTACCCAGGAACGGAAACCATTGCGGTCCGAACGACATGTTGTAGGCGAAGAGAACCCAGACGACGAGCACCGAAGCGAAGGCATACATCGCCATGAAGGCGGAGTTGATCGCCCATTTCTTCTTGACGATGCCGCCATAGAGAACCGTCAGCCCGGGAATGCTTTGCAGGCCGACAAACGTTGCGGCGGCCAACTGCCACGCATTATCGCCAGTATCGAGCCATTGTGGTGATGGTACGAGTGCCATGCGTCTTCCCCCATCTATCGTGGTCGCTGATGTTGTCCCCGGAGGCATCAGCAAAATCGGCAACTCAAAGGCGCAAGAAACGAGCGCGCCCGCCGGGACGAAAGGCCCAAACAATTCAGCAAGAACTATGCCACCCGCTCCCGCACGCGGGGTAGACAGTCTGAGCGGAAGCTGTGGTCCGATCGGGTCGAAGCGCTCGCCTGCGTCATCGTCATTCCCGCCAAAGCGGGAAGCCACGGCCATGGACCCTGCGTTCGCGGGTGACGCCTTAGAGCGGTTCCATTTGGCCCGGTTCGGCTTCGGGAAGCAGCGCCGGCGGATGGATATAGCCAGCGGTCGCTATCTGAGCACAAAATAGGCAGCGAACCCGGGCCGCGGATGGGCCGCTGCCGTGCGGGCGCGCCGAGGCTTGGCTATGCACCATGTCATGATTTCTGCTGAAGCGCTTTTGTCTCTGACCCGGCGAAGCATGGCGGCGCTCGCGGCTCTCGCGGCGCTGATCGCTCTTCCCGTCGGCGCTGCCAGAGCCGAGGCCGGCGCGACGGCGATCACCTGCACCAACCCGGCGAGCGGCGCGACCTGGCAGATCCAGATCGACTATCGCAAGGGCACGGTCGATTCCTATCCGGCCCGCATCACCGACGCGACGATCTCGTGGCACGATGCCAGGGATGGCGGCAACTACACGCTTGACCGCAAATCCGGGAGTCTTACGGTGATCGTTGCTTCGTCCACCGGCGGCTATTTCCTGCATCACCGGTGCAGGCTGAAGGATTGAGGCCGCCCTCCCGGAAGCGCTGTCGCGCCGCCTTTCGATCGAGGCGGCGCGCGGCCGACCGGCGCCGGAGCGATGGCGATGAGTGAGCGTCTTGCCACGGTCAAGGCCAGCGTCGGCTTCGCGTCGGAGCGGGGACCGCGTCCGCGCAACGAGGATTTCGCCGGCGCGGTCTTCGGGCCCGAGCTGACCGAGCCGCGGCGCGACGTGGTGGCGGCGATCGCCGACGGCATCGGCGGCGCGAAAGGCGGGCGCGTCGCG
>JASHUO010000922.1 GCA_030039975.1 Alphaproteobacteria bacterium | reverse complement strand
CTTTGCGTCGTCATCAGCGCTTCCTTTCCAGCGCGCGGCGAGGAGCCCACGACCGGGGGCAGCCAGATCACGCGGCCGGCGCTGCCCGGCATCGGGGCCGATGATCCACGTCGGCGCATCGATCCCGACGCCGCGCCCTGGCGCGCGGTCGGGAAGCTGCAAGCAGCGCCGGGCACCTTCCACATGTCGTGCACGGGAACGCTCATCGGCCGCAATGTCGTGCTGACCGCTGCCCACTGCCTGTTCAATCCGCGCACACAGCACTTCCTGCCGCCGCGGGATTTTCATTTCCTCGTCGGCTATAGCGGTGAGCGGATGGCCGGCCATGCACGCGGCGTGCGGTATGTCATCGCCCCCGGCTACGACCCGGGAGATCCTATGACGCGCGGCGCGGATTGGGCGCTCCTCACCATCGACCAGCCGCTTGGCGATGATGACCGCATTTTGCCGCTGCTGGGACATGCACCGTTGCCGGGTGCGCGGGCGATGCTGGGCGGCTATAGCGAAGACCATCGCTACATTCTTACCGCGGATTCCGATTGCCGAATCCTTGGCTTCGCCACGGATCCCGCCGGGCGCCGGCTGATCCACCACGATTGCACGGCATCACGCGGCGTGAGCGGCGCCCCTTTGCTGCTAGAGGAAGATGGCAAATGGCAGGTGGCCGGTGTCGAGGTGATGGCCGAGATGGGCAAGGCGGAGGGCTACGCGGTAACGCTAGACGCCGTTCGGAAGCAGCAGCGATGAGGCGTCAAGACAGGCAGGATCTGCAAGCGCCGCTGCACCGGTTTCCGGCGAAGCTTCCAGGGTCAATAGCCGCAAGGACGACATGCCGGAGCTGGTCGAGGCCGTCGGTGCGTCGTGCGGCTGCTATCCGCGGTCCACGCTGTGACCAGCTGCCGGCGCGGTCTACAGTTCGGAGATGAAGATCACCCGTTTGAAGCGCGGCTACCGGATCAGCCTCAACGATGGTGAGTTCGACGCGCTGTCGCTGCTCGTCCAGTACGGCCTGGAAGCCCGCGACGAGCAGGGCGAAGAGTTCTTCGAGGCGGCGTCGGCGGCGGCCAAACGCGCGTTCAAGGGCCGCTTCGCGTTGCGCGAGCCGATGGAAGTCGACGAGGATCGACGGCGTTCTCGGCCGCCCAGCCGTTGAGTGTTTGCGGCAGATCGGGGGAACCCTAAAGTCCCTCGAAGAAGACGAGATTCGGTCGCGCGTCCGCGATGCGGATCAAGTCCTGGAGCGAGAGGCGCCGGCTGTCGCGGATCACGAGCCGGCCCTTGCCAGCGCCAGCCGCCGCGATCCTGACCAGCTCGTCCTGGTGGAACATCCGCGCCTCTAAGGCGAATCCGCCGCCGTGGGCAGCGAGCGAACTCAGATCGTTGGCGGAGAGCATCCCAATCCTCCCTCGTGAAGCGGATAACCATCGCGCTCACCGACGGCGTGTCCCTCAGGCGAAGCGCGGAGAAAAACCGCCGGCCTTCGCCTCGATGTGACAGACGAAGGGCGCGCCGAAATGCGTCGGCATCAGCAGCGCGCCGGTGCCGCTGCAATGCTCCAGGACTGTGCGCCGGCTCTGCCGCGCCAGCGCGGCATCGGCGCAGACGAAGCTGTTCCATTCGGGGTGGTAGACCTGAATGGCGTGATGCAGCACGTCGCCGCAGAGCAGCGCGCCGCCACTGCTGCCGGCAGCGAGCTTCAGCACCATCGAGCCCGGCGTGTGGCCCGGCGCCGGCTCCAGCATCAGATGCTCGTCGATCGCCTCGGCGCCGGTCACCATCTGTGCCTGTCCCGCTTCGACCACCGGCAGCACGCTGTCGCGGAAGGAGCCGTGATTGACCGGCGCTTTCCCCTCGCGGTCGAGCGCGAGATAGTGATCGTAATCGGCCTTGCTGAAGACGTAGCGCGCCTTGGGAAAGGTCGGAACCCAGCGGCCACTGTCGAGCCGCGTGTTCCAGCCGACATGGTCGGCGTGGAGATGCGTGCACATCACCAGGTCGATCTCTTCCGGACGGACGCCGGCCTCCGCCAAGCGCTGCAGATAGCGCGACTCCATCAGATGCCATTTCGGCCGGGTCGGCCGCGTCTTGTGATTGCCGACGCAGGTATCGACCAGCGCGGTGCGGCCGCCGATGCGGATGAGCCAGCTATGGATGCTGAGCTTCAGGCAGTTCTTCGCGGGGTCGAAGTGATCGGGCACCATCCAGCGCAGATGTTGTGTGACCAGCTCCGGACGCCAATCGGGGAAAAAGGCGGGCGCGTCCCAATCGGCCGCATAAAGCTCCTCGATCCGGGTCAGGCTGGCCGCGCCGATTGTCACCGTGGTCATAGGGCTCCCTCCTTTGGTCTTCTGCGCTCAAGACTGTACCATTGCGGCGCGCCAGGGTAGTGATTGATGGGGAGGGAGAGAGATGACCGGACCGAAGCTGTTCTCACCCATCGCGCTGCGCGAGGTTGCGCTCAAGAACCGCGTGGTGGTAGCGCCGATGCACCAATATTCGGGCGTGCGCGGCTTTCCCACACCCTGGCATCTCATGAATGCCGGCCGGTTCGCCGCCGGCGGGGCCGGGCTGGTGTTCCTGGAATCGACCAAGGTCGAGCGGCGCGGCTGCGGCACGATCGGCGATCTTGGCCTGTGGGACGACGCCTTCATCGACCATTTCCGCCCGATCGCCGAATTCATCCGCCAGCACGGGGCGGTTCCGGGCATCCAGCTTGGCCATGCCGGCCGCCGGGCGCGGCTCGAGCGCCCCTGGGAAGGCGGAAGGCCGCTGGCGCCGTCGCCCGAGATCCAGGATTGGGAGGCATGGGAAATCATCGGGCCGAGCCCGATCTCGGCCGGTGAAGGCGAGCCGCCGCCGCGCGCGCTCAGCACCGCCGAAGTGCAGCAGGCGGTGGCGGCGTGGGGTGACGCGGCGCGGCGCGCCGAAGCGGCGGGCTTCGAGGTGCTCGAGATCCATGGCGCGCATGGCTACCTCATCCATCAATTCCTCTCGCCGCTCGCCAACCGCCGCAGCGACGCCTATGGCGGCTCGGAGCTGAACCGCATGCGCTTTGCCATCGAAGTGGTCGAAGCGGTGCGCGCGCATTGGCCAGCGGAAAAACCGCTGTTCCTGCGCCTCTCGGTGGAGGACGATGCCGGCTGGGGCCCGGCCGAGAGCGCGGCGCTGGCGCGGCTGGTCAAGCCCAAGGGCGTCGATGTCATCGATTGCAGCTCGGGCGGCATGCTCGGGCGGCCGGTGGTGAGCGCCGGCCCAGTCGGCTACGGCTACCAAGTGCCCTATGCCGAGCGGCTCAAGCAGGAAGCCGGGATCATGACCATGGCCGTCGGCCTCATCGTCCATGCCGATCAGGCGGAGCGCATCCTGCAGCAGGGCCAGGCCGATCTCATCGCCCTCGCGCGCGAGATCCTCTACAACCCCAACTGGCCGATGGACGCGGCGCAGAAGCTCGGCATCGACCGGCGCTTCGAGCTGATGCCGCCGCCTTACAGCTATTGGCTCTCCAAACGCGCCGGCAGCGTCAAGGATATCGTGCCGTCGACGTATCGCGCGCCGGCTGTGAACGTCGCAAATCCGTAGCCAACCCTCACCCTCCCACGCTTCGCGTGGGCCCCTCCCTCTCCCCGCTTGCGGGAGAGGGTTGGGGTGAGGGTGTCACTCGCGGTAGGACGGATCCTTGCGGTCGAGCTTGCGCAGCAGGCCCGGCCATTCGAGGAGGCCGTAGCGGCGGATCACCGACGGGTCGTACATGCCGATTGATTTCTGCACCACCGCCGGCGCCATCTCGTTGAGGGCGGTGTTGCAGGCCATGGCCGCGATCTGTGCCTGGCAGGAGCGTTCCAGACCATACATGGCCGTGAAGGTCTCGGCGACGGTGGCGCCCACGGTCAAGAGGCCGTGATTGCGCAGGATCATGTAGTTCATCGTACCGAGGTCGCGGGCGAGCGCGTCGCGCTCGTTGGGATCGCGCTCCGGCCCGTTGAAATCGTGATAAGTGAGGCGCGAGCAGAAGCGCGTCGCCGTCTGCGTCAGCGGCAGCAACCCGCATTTGAGCGCCGAGACCGCCATGCCGGCGATGGTGTGCGTGTGCATCGCGGCGTTGACGTCAGGCCGCGCGCGATAGAGCGCGCTGTGGATGACGAAGCCGGCCTGATGCAGCCCGTATTCGCCTTCCGGCTGGTACAGCACCTTGCCGTCGAGATCGACCTTGAGCAGCGAGGATGCCGTCACCTCGTCGAACAGCAGCCCGTGCGGATTGAGCAGGAACTGATCGGGAGCGTCCGGCACCCGCGCCGAAATAT
>JASHUO010000921.1 GCA_030039975.1 Alphaproteobacteria bacterium | reverse complement strand
AATCGGCGGCCAGGGGGCGTTGGCGGGCTCGACCGCCACATAGGCGACCGCCTCTCGGTCGTTCCCGTAGATCAGATCGCGAGGCAATTGCGCCACGAAGCCATCTTGCGCCACAGCCTCCACCACGGCGTCGGCGGGAATGGTGATGCCTTCCATGAGATTTGCCAGCGGCACGGCTCGATAGGTCCTTGGTGTGCCGTATGCCACATCCCGGGAGGTCGTGATCTCGACTGCATCGGAGCGTGCGAGCAGTGCATCCCGATCGAAGGTTCGGGTGGTGCCGTCTGCCGAAACCGTGAGCGTCGGATCGGCTGCGAGCAACGGCGCGGGTGTCGTCGCAACGAGAGCCGCTAAGCCGAGCGCGATACACGCGGCGATCGCCCGTGTCCGGCGTCGGGGCCACCTGTTGGCTGCCGACGCCAACATCACCTCTCCGCCTCCGTCGGTATCGTGTGCACCGGCGCCGCCACGACCTCTAACGGCGTCACGTGCCAGCTGGCGGAGCACGGTTGGCGATGGACCTCGGAACACGACGCCATGCACGACCTTCCCTGCATCCTGAAGGATCGGTTGCCCTGACGGCCTTTGCCGGCGATTATTTGGTCGGTGCGCGGTTACGCACCCGCCTGTGCGAGGTCAACAATGCGCAAGCTGATACCTCTCGCGCTTCTCTTCGCCCTAGCGTCGCCGGCGGCCTTGGCGCAGAGCGTGGCGCAGATGCAGGCGCAGAACGACGCGTTGACAAACGCCTTCGCCAAGAGCGACGCCGCCGCCGTCCGGGCCATGTACGGCGAGAACGCAGTGGTGCTGCCCGATCGCGGCGAGACGGTGCGTGGCCCGGATCTTCTGAAGTTTTGGCAAGCTGTCGTCCGACGGATCGGTCATTTTAAACGCGTCACGCTCGAGGTGCAGCCGCTCGGCCCGGGATTTGCCCTGGAGATCGGGCGCTTCAGCTTCCAAAGATGGCACGACCTGGCGGAGACCTCCGGAAAGTATGTCGTGGTCTGGCAAAAGCGCGACGGCGATTGGAAGCGGATCACCGACATTTGGAATACGGATCGCTGAGCGTAATCAGACCGCTACCTAAGCTCGAAGGGGATTCGGGCGCCTCCCTTCTCGATTGACGAGCGCGCGAGTCAGGTCCAGAGTTCATGGCGACGTGTGGAAGGGGATCGCTGGCAAAAAGCTGGTCGGTGAGCAAGCGCGTTCTGTTGGCCGCGAGCCGCGTACCGAATTCGGGGAGGGCGCCGCTCAATGGATCGGAATCGCGGAGTCCGGGGTGACTTTGCTGCTGCGGCGCAGAAAAGCGTAGTGCGCGCGCGGAGTTGCCGCTGTGCAAGTGAGTGTACCAGCGTGCCGCGCCGTGTCTTTCTGCGAGGAATGCTGGCGGGCGGGCTCGCCGCGTCCGCCGCGCAACCCGGCATCGCCGATGATACCAAGCCCGGCGATGACGAGCGGCCACAGCCGGGCGATGTCTTCGTCTTCTTTGAAGGCGAGCGTCAGGGCAAGATCGTGGCGCTCGCCGAGCTGAAGCACAGCGCGGCGCCGGCGCTCGTCTGGCCGATGGATCCGAAAAGCAAGGTCGTGCGCGACGGGTCGCGGCTGAACCAGGTGGTGCTCCTCGCGCTCGATCCCGAGAGCCTCGATTCCAATACCCGGTCCGCCGCGCCCGATGGCGTCATCGCCTATTCGGCGATCTGCACCCATGCGGGCTGCACGGTGACCGGCTGGGTCCAGGATAAAGGCGTCCAGGTCCTGAAGTGCCCCTGCCACAACTCGGAATACGATCCGCGCCGGGGAGCCACTGTCGTGTTCGGCCCGGCACCGCGTCACCTCGCGATGCTGCCGGTCAGCATCGACAATGGGGCGCTCATCGTCGCCAAGAGCTTCATCGGAAAAGTCGGGCCGTCGACATCGGCGTGACTCGCCGCCGCGGTCGGCAGTCCCTCTCTGAGCGAGCAGCTCCTTCTCGGCGCGAGCAAGATGGGAGGAAGCAAATGCAAGGGGAAAAATGGCTGCTCGGCGGTCTGGTTCTGGCTGCGGGCCTGTTGCCGGTCCCAGCCTCTGCCGACGAGATCGCCAATTATACGCCGGTCACGGCACAACGGCTGGCCAACCCGGAGCCCGGAAACTGGATGCTCTACCGTCGCACTTATGACGGCCAGGGCTACAGCCCGCTCGACCAGATCAACGCATCGAACGTCAAGGAGCTGGTGCCCGTCTGGACCTTCTCCACGGGCGTCACCGAAGGGCATGAGGCGCCGCCGATCGTCAACAACGGCGTCATGTTCGTGGCGACGCCACAGAACCAGGTGATCGCGCTCGACGCCAAGACCGGCGAACAGATGTGGCTCTACAAGCGGAAGATGCCGGAAGATCTCTTCCAGCTCCATCCGACGAGCCGCGGGGTCGCGCTTTGGCAGGACAAGGTCTACCTCGCCACCACCGACGACCATCTCGTGGCGCTCGATGCCAAGACCGGCAAGGTCGCGTGGGATCAGAAGGTCGAGGATTACAAGCGCGGCGAATACATGACGCTGATGCCGCTCGCCGTGGACGGCAAGATCCTCATCGGCGGCTCTGGCGGTGAATTCGGCGTGCGCGGCTACGTCGCGGCCTATGACGCCGACAGCGGCAAGGAGCTATGGCGCACCTATACCATTCCAGGGCCGGGCGAGCCCGGCCACGACACCTGGCAGGGCGACGACTGGAAGACAGGCGGCGGCACCGCCTGGATGACGGGAACCTACGACCCCGGCCTGAACCTCGTTTACTGGGGCGTCGGAAACGCCGCGCCATGGCCCGGCGGGCTGCATCCCGGCGACAATCTCTACACCAGCTCAGTGCTGGCTCTCGATCCCGGAACCGGCAAGATCAAGGCCCATTTCCAATATCATCAGAACGATTCCTGGGATTGGGACGAGGTCGACGCACCGATGCTGATCGACCTGCAGCGCAACGGCCAGACGATCAAATCCCTGGTTCATCCCGGCCGCGATGCGATCTTCTGGGTACTCGAGCGCAGCCCGGACAAGATCAACTTCGTTGCGGGATGGCCCTTCGTCTACACCAATGTTTGGAAAGCGGTCGATCCCGAGACCGGCCGTCTGACGGTCGATCCGGACCACAAGCCGGGCCTCGGCAAGCGCACCGAGTTCTGTCCCTCACTTTGGGGCGGCAAGGACTGGCCGTCCGCGTCCTACAGCCCGAAGACGCATCTCGTTTACGTCCCGGCGCAGAACGGCTTCTGCGGCGGTTTCGCCGGCATCAAGGAGCCGCTCGTTCCGGGCCAGCTCTGGCTCGGCACCAAGCCCGAGGATATCGGGCTCACGATCCAGCCCGGCACGGACCATCACGGCGAGCTGCAGGCCTGGGACCCTGCCACCGGCAAGAAGGTCTGGCAGCATAACTTCCCGTGGCAGCTCTTCGCTTCGACTCTGGCGACGGGCGGCAACCTGGTCTTCGTCGGCGGCACCAACGACCGCATGTTCCGGGCCTTCGACGCCGAGACGGGCAACATGCTGTGGGAGCAGAAGACCAATTCCGGCATCACCGGCGCGCCGGTCGCTTACGAGGTCGACGGCACCGAGTACATTGCCGTGCAGTCCGGCTGGGGCGTCGACGCCCAGCGCATCCAGGACGCGCTGACGAACGACAAGACCGGGCTCAGCGACAACGTCCCGCAGGGCGGCGTGGTCTGGGTCTTCGCGGTGAAGAAGTAGCGCACGTACGGGCGGCCGAACCGGTTCGGCCGCCCGTCTTTTTCATCGCGCGTTCGACCGGAACCTCAGCGCAGCAAGGCCAGTCTCGAACCGGCGACGCGCCCGGCGACCTCGCGCGTCAGCTTCTGGCGAAAAGCCTCGGCGAAGGCATCGAAGCCGTTGGCCACGACCAGGAACGCGTCGCTGCCCCCGACCACATTAGCGCGATACCAGGCATCGACATCGGGCTCGTTGCCTGAGGTGATCGGCAGCCCGTTGACGGTGACGCCATGCGCAACGGCAGCATTGCGGCTCTCGCGTGTCGGGATCTCGCCGATGTTCTGCTTGCCGTCACCCGAGACGTCGATCACCTTGCGGCCGGGAGTGAGCGGCACGCTCTGAAACAGCGTGTCCGCGGCAGCAATGCCGCCCGCCGGATCCGTCATCGTGTGAACCCAGGAGCGCGGGGCCCGCCGGAGACGCATCGCCAGTCCGGCGAGGTCCCCGCGATTGTGGATCACGGTCCAGGGAACGACGACTCGCTGGTCCTCGGCCCATTCGACCACGGCGATCTCGATGGTCTGATAAGTGCCGGCGGAAACCACGGCCGCCAGCGCATCGCTGTCGAGCGCACCGGCAATGCCGTCGCGTTGCAGCTGGAAGCGCTCATCGTTGACCGAGCCCGAAACGTCGACGGCAAGCACCAGCGCTACATCAGCCTGGGCTGCCGCCGGATGAAGCCTGACCAGGAGCCCAAGGGCGAGCGCCGCGCAGAAGCCGAGGCGTCTCATTCGTCGCTGTTGCCCGATGCCGCATCACCATAAAGGCAGATCACCTGCTGCGGTTGATAGCCGCTGTCATCGATCGACCCGGCCAAGACCTGCTGCAGCTGCACCGCGCGCCGGTTGCATTCCTCATGGCTCACGGGTGCCGGATGCTGCACGATCGACTTGCAGTCGCTGCTATGCGGCAGACACGTTACCAAAATCAAGGCAATAGCATTCATTTTCACCTCGCGTATTCGACGCCTGGCGGGCGTCGGCGGACGAGCCGTCTCTCCCTCATGCCAAAGTCATGCCACCAAGTCCCGCCGCGATCGCTTTGGGCTTCCGGCGGTTGCGTCACATCTTCGCACTGACTCACCTTGGTAATTCCTTAACTCACCGGAACGATCGCGCAATTTCCATCCTCGCCGCTCAACCGCGACGATCGAATCTTCCGCCCAGCGGTTTATTGATCGGCGCGCTACTCAATCGAGGCGCTGGCCGCCCTCGTCGATCGCGCCTTCCCATTTGGCGACAACATGGAAGGCGCCCGCTTTGCTCCTGGCCGCTGGACTTGGCCGGCGCTCAGCTAAGGT
The DNA here is from genome assembly GCA_030039975.1 of Alphaproteobacteria bacterium. Lineage (GTDB taxonomy): Bacteria > Pseudomonadota > Alphaproteobacteria > ATCC43930 > CGMCC-115725 > DAHUYF01. Next base: position 475 of record JASHUO010000921.1, on the reverse strand, counting down.
CGAAGCTCACGCCCGCGCCCCAGCTCGATTTTTGTAAGATCAATTTTCGTGAGATTGCACGTATCAGCTTCCTCGCGACAGGCGCGCCCAAGTTGAATCCGCTTGCCCGAAATGCCGCGACGGGCGCATAGTCGCTCACCTTTCGGGGGAAACCAAACATGGCGATCACGCGGCAGGTTGTCTCGACGCTCACCAATGACGGCCGTGAGGTGATGGGGCCGGGCGTTCTCGTCTGGCACTATCCCGACAGCTCGATTGTCAACAACTCGCTTTTGACGGTCGAGAGCAATCATTTCTGCGTCCTGAAATCCAGGGGCGCCATCTTGAGCGTCTACGACACCGGACAGTATTCCGTAACGACGCCCGACAAGCCGATCCTCGGTTCTTTCACCCAGGCCTTTTTCGGCGGCCAGAGTCCTTGGCAGTACGAGGCGCTCTACATCAATCGCGCCAAGATGGTGGTGAAGGCGAAGGG
>JASHUO010000920.1 GCA_030039975.1 Alphaproteobacteria bacterium | reverse complement strand
TCCGCCATGCGGGCCTCCTGTGGCGATCCTCCCACCGCGGCCGGCGCCGGGCAAGCGTCCCCTCACCCCGGCCCTCTCCCGCAAGCGGGACAGGGGGTGATTTGCCGGCCGGCGAAAAAATCGCTTATTCTCAGCGACGCGCAGGAGAACCCGCCATGACGACAGCTTCGCTTCGCGAAATGGCCCATGCCCTTGGGCTCGACCGCCTGACCGACGCGCATCTGGCGCAGTTCGGCTACGCGCTCGAGATTGTTGCGCAGCACGTGCGGCGCCTGCCGCGCGACCTGCCACCCTCGCAGGAGATGGCGCTGGTGTTCCGCGCCAAGGGCCCGGCTTCATGAGCGAGCTCGGTTTCCTCGGCATCGCCGAAGCCAGCGACCTGCTGCGCGCAAAGAAGCTCTCGCCGGTCGAGCTGACGACGGCGCTGCTGCAGCGCATCGATCGTCTCGACAAAGACTACAACGCCTTCATCGCCGTAACGCCCGAGGCGGCGCTGGCGGCGGCGCGGCAGGCGGAGGCCGAGATCGCCGCCGGGCGCTGGCGCGGGGCGTTCCACGGCATCCCCTATGCGCTCAAAGACATCATCGATGTCGCGGGCCTGCCGACGACGGCGCATTCGAAGCTGCTGCAGAACAATGTCGCGACGGCCGATGCGGCGGTAGCGGCGCGGCTCAAAGCCGCCGGCGGCATTCTGCTCGGCAAGCTCTCGACGCATGAATTCGCCATCGGCGGCCCCTCTTTCGACCTGCCCTGGCCGCCGGCACGCAATCCCTGGAACCGCGACTATTTCTCCGGCGGCTCCTCGAGCGGCAGCGGCGCCGGCCTCGCCGCCGGGCTGTTTCCGGCGGCGCTCGGCACCGATACCGGCGGCTCGGTCCGCAACCCGGCGTCGCAATGCGGCATCACCGGGATGAAGCCGACTTATGGCCGCGTCAGCCGGCGCGGCGTGCTGCCCCTCGCCTTCTCGCTCGACCATGTCGGGCCGATGACGCGCGACGTGCGCGACAATGCGCTGATGCTGCAAGTGATCGCCGGCCACGATCCCGGCGACCCCGCGAGCGCCGACGAGCCGGTGCCGGACTACACGGCATCGCTCCGGGAAGGCGTCAAAGGCCTCCGCGTCGGCGTCATCCGCCAGTTCTACACCAAGGATATCGCCGCCCATCCCGAGATGGCCGCTGCCGTCGAGGCGGCGGTGGGCTGCTTTGCCGAAGCCGGCGCCGAGGTCCGCGAGGTCCCACTGCCGCCGCTGCAGGATTTCAGCGCCTGCGGCCAGGTCATCATGCTTGCCGAAGCCTTTGCGGTGCATGAGCGCTGGCTCAAGGAGCGGCCGGAGGATTACGGCGCGCGCGGGCGCGAGCGGCTGCTGGCGGGCGCCGGCTTGCGCGCGGCCGATTATATCCAGGCGGTGCGCTGGCGGCTTCAGCTGCGCGATGCGGCCGCAGCCGCCTTCCGCGATGTCGACCTTGCGCTCACCGTCTCGAGCCACGATCCCGCCTGCCGCATCGATGATGATACGGCGCTGGCGGCGACGTATTCACGCCAGGCGCGGATGGCGTTCAATGTCACCGGCCAGCCGGCGCTGGTCATTCCCGCGGGATTTGCCACCAGCGGAATGCCACTGTCGCTGCAGCTGGTCGGCCGGCCTTTCGCGGAAGCGCTGCTCTATCGCGCCGCCGCCGCTTACGAAGCGGCGACGGGCTGGACCAAGCGGCATCCGGCAGGGCTGGCGGGCTGAGCCGGCGGGAGGCGCCCGCTCACGGCATCAGCCACCAGGTCATGTCGTTGCGCTGCCCGCACGTCTCGGCCGAGGGGTAGCCTTGCAGGGCGATCACCACCGCCCCGTCCATGCGCCGATCCTGGGCCACGGCGGCGGCGCAATCGAGCCGGGAAACGCCGCTCAGCATCACTGTCACATTGGGCCAATGCCGCGCCGTGTCGACGGCGACGTCGGCTTCGCGGAAATGCCGCCGAATATCCTGGGTCAGAGTCGCGGTCGGCAGCGGCACCAGCGCGTGATCGAGCTCGCTCGCCGCGCCCTGCAGCTCGTAGCCGAGCGCCACGCCGGGCGGCTCGAACGTCCAATAGACGGCGTATTCGGCGCTCCAGCTCAAGAGGATGGCCACCACGATCCAGACGCTGCCCGGAATACGCCGCAGCGTCTCCCGGATCCCGGCGCCCGAGCCGGGTCTTGGACCATGGATCGACGTGGCAAGCGACATAGCGGTCGTCCTTCCCCCCGCAAGCGCTAGACGCACTGGAGAATGGGGCGCCCGGCCATGCCGGGGTGTGATGGGCGTCACAACTAAGGCGCAGCCAGCCCGGGCCTACCGCGGATCGGCGGCATTCGCTATGAAGCGGAGCGACCTCAAACCCCAAACACGCAAGGGAGGCACGATGCTGCCACATCGCAGGCTCGGCACGAATGGACCGACGGTATCGGCGATCGGACTCGGCTGCATGTCGCTGTCCGGCGTCTATGGCAAGAGCGACGATGCGGCGGGAATCGCGCTCGTGCACCACGCGCTCGACCGCGGCATCGACATTCTCGATTCCTCCGACCTCTATGGCTGGGGTCATAACGAGGAGCTGCTCGGCCGCGCGCTCAAGGGGCGGCGCGACGGCGTCTGCCTCGTCAGCAAGTTCGGCCAGGTGAAGACGCCGACCGGTCAAGGCGTCGATAGCCGGCCGGAATATGTGCAGCAGGCCTGCGAGGCGAGCCTGAAGCGGCTCGGCGTTGCCCATATCGATCTCTATTTCCAGCACCGCGTCGATCCCAAAGTGCCGATCGAGGACACGGTGGGCGCCATGGCGCGGCTCATCGAGCAAGGCAAGGTGCGCCATCTCGGCCTCTCCGAAGCGCGGCCAGAGACGATCCGCCGCGCGCACAAAGTGCACCCGATCGCCGCCGTGCAGACCGAGTACTCTCTCCTCTATCGCGAAGAGGCGGAGGAGACGCTGCAAACCACGCGCGCGCTCGGTATCGGCTTCATGGCCTATTCGCCGCTCGGCCGCGGCCTGCTCACCGGCGCGGTGCGCAGCGCCGGCGATGTCGCCGGCGACCGGCGCGCCGAGCATCCGCGCTTCGTCGGCGATAATCTGACGCGCAATCTGGGACTGCTGGAGCGCGTCGAAGCGATGGCGCGCGAGAAAGCCTGCACACCGGGCCAGCTCGTCCTCGCCTGGCTTCTGGCGCAGGGCGACGACATCGTGCCGATCCCCGGCACCAAGCGCAAAGCGCGGCTCGACGAGAATCTGGGGGCACTCGCGGTCAAGCTCACCCCCGCCGAGACCGCGCGCCTTGGCGAGGCCGTGCCGCGCGGCGCCGCCGCCGGCACGCGCTATCCCGAAGGGGCGATGAAAGCGGTCTACCGCTAAGCGCAGCGGGCGCCGCCGCGCCCGTCAGACCGAACAATGGCATAGACCTGCGGTGTCGACGGGGACGCGTCGTAGGTTTCACGTGAAGCGTGGGGTGCTGGCGCGCTCCTCACACGCTTGTCGTGCACCGCGCTACTTGGCGTGGAGCGACAAGAAGGCGAGGATGTCCCTTTCCATCAAGGGCCAGATCGGGTCGCTTTCGACTGGGGTATGGTTGGGGCTGTCATACGCGATGAAACGAGCGTTTGGCAGCCCAGCGGCGAAGGCTCGACCTTGCTCGACCGGCTGCATCCGGTCGCCGCTGCAATGCAGCACGAGGCAAGGGCACGCGACATCGCCGAGCAGCGCCGTGATATCGATGTTGTCGACGGCCTCGCGAAACCGCGCGACATTCTGCGGCGAGATGATCCGACGCATATCCTCTGCCACCTGACGACGCTCCTCTTCGCTCGCCGTGGGGATGATGACATTGGCCAAGAGGTCTCTCAGCGACGGGTACTCGTCGCCCCAACCGGCTGCCATCATGGCTCTCAGGGCCTGGGCGAGCTCTCGCTTGGAGGGGCGCTTGGTGCGTCCTTGCACAAAAGCACCAATCATGACGATCGCCGATACACGCGCCGGACAACGGGCCGCAAAGGCAGCGGCAATCGCACCTCCTTGCGAAATCGCGATGATCGGCGCCCGCTCGACCTGCGCCGCGTCGAAGATGCATTCGAGGTCGTCAACAAAGCGCTCAAATTGGATTTCATCCACATCCCAGTCCGACAGACCGTTGCCGCGCTGATCAAACCGAACGAGCCGCCATTTCTCGGCAATAGCGGTGAGAAGCGGCGCAAAGCCCGGATTGCGCCAATCGAGCTCCAAATGGCCGATCCAATTCGGCGCCTTGACGACGGTCGGTCCGTTGCCGTTGACCGTCCAGGCAAGGCGGACATTGTCCTTGGTCGAACAGAACCTGATCTCCTGATTTCGCGCGAAACCAGCGCGGCGCGCGTTTATCGCCGCATCGCTGAAATCGACGGCGAGCACCTCGATCGGCTGCGCGACCCCCTTCAAGCTGTGCAGGCCTTCGCGGCGCAGCCGCACCGCGGCGTCGCTCCCCGCAAGGTCGCAAAAGCCGCGCGAGGCTAGAATTCCGCCTGGCTGCGCCGCCGCCTGGAGGCGAGAGGCGATCGCGACGCCCTCGCCGAAGATGTCGTCGCCTTC
>JASHUO010000919.1 GCA_030039975.1 Alphaproteobacteria bacterium | reverse complement strand
GGGTTGATGATGAGGTCGGGGCGGTTTTGGTTGCGCGGCAGCGCCCGAGTACCCGGCGAATCGATGGTGCCGTCGATCACGACGTTTGCGATATGCACGCCGAGTTCCGAATACTCCTCGGTCAACACCTGCGCCAACGTGCGCATCATGACCCGCGGGTAGTAGAGCGATTGCCCCGTCATCCGCTTGCGGCCGCGCAGCGAGCTCGAATTGTTCGAGAAGAAAAACGACCCCTCGCCTCTCTTGCGCATCGCGGGCAGCACTTCCTGGGCGACGAGAAACGGCCCACGGACGGCGACGTCGATCGCTGTATCGAGGATCCTGACCGGTACATGCTCGAGCAACTCCTTCTCCGGCGGCAGCTCGCGCCCATCCAGGTAGCCGGCGTTGTAGACCAGCACGTCAGGGTCGCCGGCGCTCTCGCGGATGATCTTAAATGCCTTGGAGATCGATTCGCTCGACGAGAGATCGAGTTCGACGATCATGCATTCGCCACCCTGCTCGCGGATTGCCGCGGCCAGCGACACCGCGTTGGTTTCGGCGCGCGTCGTCACCACGGTGAAGAAGCCCTCTTGGGCGAATTTCTGCGCGATCGCGCCGCCGACGCCCCAGCGCACACCAACCGGCAGTTCGCTGTCGTCGACGGTCTTGCCATGCGCCAGCTTGGTCATTCGGCCATCGGACTGCCACTTCGAGGTGGCTCCGACGACGACCGCGACCCGCTTGCCCTTCGAGTTGGTTTTCATTTCGACATCTCCCTCTTCTCGGCACCAGCACCACCTGCCGGTGGCCGGCTATATCGCCTCGTCGCATCGCCTTGCGCCTCGCTACAGCAGCTTCGCGTCGTTGAGCGACCAGTCGAAGCTGTCGCCGGCGATGCGCGTCTGCCGCGCCAGCGCTTCGGCGAGCTTCGGCTTGGCGTAGCGCTTCAGGTGCTGGAGCACGTCGCGATCGCTGCCGCCGAAATCGGCTTTGTACCAGACATAGATCGAGGAGACGAAGAGGCGGTCGCGCTCGAGGCGAGCGCCGCGCGCGCTGTTGACGTAAGCGCGCGCGGCGGCATCGAGCATCGTCTCGGTCGTTGCCGCGCGGAACGCGCGCGGCGCCAGGTCGGGCGAGCCGAGCGCGGCGAGGCAAAGGCCATAGTGGAGCCGCGGATCGCGCCAGAAGGGGCGCAGGATGCGGTGCTCGATATCGTCGAGACTCACCTCCTCGCCCTCGATATGGATGAGCTTCTGCCGCCACGGGCCGCTGCCGCGCTTGGGACCGATATCGAGGATGCTGTCAACGGGGTAATGCTCGAGCACCGTGCGCACGGTCAGCGCGTTGTAGAGATTGATCCAATAGGCAAGCTGCTCGGCCCGGCGATAGGCGGTGATCGGCAGCCCGCCCAGCAAGGCGATATAGAGCGACAGCGCCTCGCGATCCTCGGGCAGCACGCGGCGATAGGCGACGCGGCTGATGCCGTCGGCGCTCTCGGCGACGAGATACTTCGCGAGAAAGGCGTCCCAGGCGGAATGATCGATGGTCAGGGGCGAGCTCTCGTCGCTGGCGCGCCAATGTGGCCAGGGCTCGGCCCGCGGCGCCGCGCGCGCCAAGGACGGCGCCAGCGCCGGGAGCAGCAGCGCGCCGAGCGCCGCGCGGCGCGTGATCCCGCCGGTCACGAACCCGCCGGCGTGCGCAGGGACTCGGCCGTCGCCCGGCGCTCGACGGCACCGCTATCGGGCAGGCGCAAGCAGAAGGCGGTGCCGGCGGCGCTGCTGTCGCAGAGCGAGATCTCGCCGCCATGGGCGCGCAGGATCTCGCGGGCAATCGCGAGGCCAAGGCCGGTGCCGCCGGGGCGCGCCGAGCCGGCGAAAGGCCGGAACAGATTGTCGCGCGCCTTGGGCGGCAGCCCCGGCCCGTCATCGCTGATCCTGATGACGAGCGCTTCGATATCGGGCTCGGCGGTGATGGTGACATGGCGCGCCCCCGCTTCGATGGCGTTGCGCACGATGTTCAACACGACGCGGAAGAGCTGCTCGCGATCGGCCTGCACCATTTGCGTGGGCGCCACCTTGTCGACGAGGTGCGGGCCGTCCTCGGACTTGCCTTGGACGAGCTCGGCGATCTCCTCGACGAGGCCGGCGAGGGCGAAGCGCGTTCGGCGCAAGGGCGGCGCCCCTTCGCGCGTGTAGCTGAGCGTGCGCGTGCACAGGGCGACGGCGCGGTCGATCGCGGCCAGCAGCCGCGGCGTCACCCGCTTCACCTCGGGCACCTCGCTTTCGGCGAGGCTATCGGACATGAGGCGCACGGTGGCGAGAATGTTGCGGAGATCGTGGTTGATCTTGGTGACGGCGGTGCCGAGCGCGGCGAGCCGCGCGTTGTGGTGCAGCGCCTGGCGCACCGTTTCCTGCATCGCGTGCAGCTCGCGCTGCGCGACGCCGATCTCGTCGGTGCGGCGCGACGGCGGGAAGGCGCGGGATTCGTCCTCGGGGTCGGCGCGGAACGCAACCATGCTCTGGGTCAGCCGGCGCAGCGGCATCAGCAGCAGCCATTGCAGCGCGAGGTAGAGCAACGCCGCGGTGATCAGCGAGATCACCACCGACAGCTCGAGGATGTGGCCGCCATAGATGCGCATCGCCGACACCATCGGCGCATCGTCGATGATCACCTCGACCACGACATGCGGGTCGCGCGGCGACAGGTCGAGGACGCGCAGGATGCGGTTGTGCTTCTCGCCCAGCGCCATCACCGCGTCGGCGATCAGCCTCATATAGCCGTCATCGCCGAGATCGTAGGTGGCATCGATGCGTGGCGCGCCGCCGGCATCGAGCATCAAGGTCGCCGAGGGCTTGTGCAGCACGATGCCGTAAGCGCCGACATGCGACAGCAGCTCGCGCGCCAGCGGCTCGCTCACCATGTTGTCCGGGGTCGCTTCGAGCGCGAGGATGGCGAGCTCCGCATCGGCGATCTTCGCTTGGAGATAGTTGTAGCGGAAGCGCGCCACCGACGGCACGAAGATCAGCACCTCGCTCACCATCACGAAGAGCACGGTGAGCACGAGGAGGCGGGCGGAGAGGCCGCGCAGGAAGGGGGGCAGTGTCATGGGGGCGTACCCCCCTCCCCTCCCTCCCCCAGCGCCGAGATTAGTCTGCACGGTGCGGCTCCCGCGATTGCTGCGCAATCGCTGACGGGCAACCCGTTCGATCGCTCTGCGATCGAACCCTCCGGGGCCGACCGCGAAGCGGTCGGCCGGGTTGCCCGGACGAACGCGCGTAGCGCGTTCGCCTTGACCTCAAGGGGGGAGGGGGTTGTTTGGTAGCGTGGCGATATGAGCGACATCATCGCCGTCACCCCAGCTTCGCCAGGAGGCGGAGCAGGCGGCGGGTGCGGTCGTTGAACAGTTTTGGGGCGAAGAAGCTGCCGGCGGCCCGCTTGCTGGCTTCGCCCAAGGTGGGGTAGGGCGCGATCAT
>JASHUO010000918.1 GCA_030039975.1 Alphaproteobacteria bacterium | reverse complement strand
TCATCCTGCCGCAGCGCCAGACCGGCGTCGTCGCCAAGCAGGCCGCCGAAGTCGACCTCCTCAGCGGAGGACGGCTGCGTCTGGGCATCGGCGGCGGCTGGAACCATGTCGAGTACCAGGCGCTCGGCGCCGAGTGGAAGACGCGCGGGGCGCGCCAGGCCGAGCAGGTTCAAGTGCTGCGCCGGTTGTGGACCGAGGATCTCGTGACCTTCGCCGGCCGGTTTCATGACCTGCGCGAGGTCAACATCCTGCCGCGGCCGGTCCAGCGGCCGATCCCGATCTGGTTCGGCGGCTCGTCCGACGCGATCATCGAGCGTGCGGCGCGGCTGGGCGATGGCTGGATGCCGATCATGCCGCCGGATGAGGAGGCCGCAGCGAAGCTGGCAGCGTTGCGCAACCACCTCCGATCGTTCGGGCGGGATTCGGCCGGCTTCGGCCTGGAGGCGTGGCTGCGCATGAAGGAACCCGACCCCCAGCTTTGGTCCGCCGCCGCGGAGGGCTGGCGGCGGCTTGGCGCCGAGGTGGTGATGCTCTATCCGACCTACCGGATCGCGAGTTTCGACGAGCAGATCCAGACGCTGCGGCGCTTCAAAGAGGTGGTGGAGGGCTAGGCCGCATCAATCCCGGTCAGGCGGCGCGGATTCCGCCGAGAAAGGCGTCGACTTCGAGGCGAAGCTTCTCTGCCAATCGGGACAAATCCCCGGCGGCAGCGAGCACCTGCTCGGCGGCCTTGCCGGTCATGCCGGCGCCCTGGCTGACGCCGCCGATGTTGGCATAGACCTGCTGCGTTCCGCGCGCCGCCGCTTGTGTGTTGCGGGTGATTTCCAGAGTCGCAGCCCCCTGCTCCTCGACCGCCGAAGCGATCGCAGTGGAGATCTGATTGACCTCGGCGATGGTAACGCCGATGCCGCGAATTGAATCGACGGCGCCTTTGGTCGCCGACTGTATCGCCGCGACCTGCGCGGTGATGTCTTCGGTCGCCTTGCCCGTCTGCACCGCCAGCGACTTGACCTCGCTCGCGACCACGACAAAGCCCTTGCCGGCCTCTCCGGCGCGCGCCGCTTCGATCGTCGCATTGAGCGCCAAGAGATTGGTCTGGCTGGCGATGTCGTTGATGAGTTGAACCACCTCGCCGATGCGCTGCGCGGCCTCGGCAAGGCCCTGCACGCTGGCGTCGCTGGCCTTTGCCTGCGCCACCGCGTTGCCGGCGATCCGCTCGGCCTGGGCAACCTGCCGGCCGATCTCGGCAATCGACGCGGCGAGCTCTTCCGACGCGGTCGCCACGGTTTGAACGTTGGCGCTGGCCTCGTGCGCCGCCTGGTCGACGGCGCTCGCTTGCCGGCCGGTCTGCTCCGCCGTCGACGACATACCCTGCGAGGTACTGCGCATCTCCACCGCGGCGCGCCCGAGCGCCTCCAGCAGGCCGCGCACCGATCCTTCGAAACGCTCGATCTGCCCCTCGACGTTCTGCTGGCGCTGCTCCTTGCGGCGCTGCTCCTCGTCGCGTGCCGCTTGGACCCGGGCTTTTTCACGAGCATTGTCACGGAAGACGGCAAGCGCTCGCGCCAGTTCGCCGATCTCATCGGCACGGCCAGCGAACTCGATCTCGCGCTCGACACGGCCCGCGGCGACGTTGCGCATGGCTTGCGTGATCCGCGCCATCGGCCGGGCGATGCGCCGGCGCACGAACAACGTCGTCATCGCACCGAAGGCGAAGAACACCAGGGTAAGACCGATCTGCACGGCGGAGCGGCGTAGAGCCATCGCGGCTTGCTCCTCGGCATGCGTTTCCGCCAAGTCGAAGGCGGTGTTGGCGACGTTGATCAGGCTCTCGAGGCCAGGGTTGGAGAGCTTCACCCATTGCCCGCCGGAGATCGGCGCCGGCTTGCCGGCAAGCAGGTCGGCGATGATCGCGTTGCGCTTCTCGGCCAACGTGACGAAATAGCTGCGCTTTGCCTGCTCGACGGCAGCGCTGAGCGGTTCCGGCGTGCCGGGAGCGCGCGCATCTTCTTCGATCGCCGTCCAGGCCACCGCCATGCGTCCTTCCAACACCGCGAGCTTCAGCTGCTGGGCGGCGGAAACGCCTTTGCCATCGGCGATCGCCTGCCCCACCATGAGGCGGTCGACGCCGGCCGCGTCGCGCAAAGCCCAACCGAGCTGCTTGATCTTCATCATCTCGGTGATGAAGGGATCGCTCAGATTGATGTCGTTCGATAGCCGGTCCGAGAGCTTGTCGATCGCGTCCACCAGCTTGCCGACGGCGGCGACCCAGCTCTTCCGGATCTCGGGCGGTCGCTTGTCCGCCGGCTGCGCGGTTGCGGCATCGGTTTCGCGGCGCAGCGCCGCGAGCGCGTCGCGGCCGCTGCGCAGCGCGCTTGCAGCCTCGGCTTTGTCGGGAATATCCGACCGGGCGATCTTGGGCAGGGCCGCTTCGAGCGCGGCCTCCGACTTGGCGCGCAGCGCCGCGATGTCGGCCTGCGTGTCGGCATCGATCGGTTCCGGTGCCAACAGCGCCGTGCCGACCGTGCCGCGCTCGACCCGCAGATTCTGCATCGCCGTAAAGAGGTCGCGCGAGATGCTGGCGACCGCCTCGATGCGTGCGGCGAGCGCGCGTTGCTCGAGCGCCTGCTGCGCGGCGATCCCGAACGTAAGTATCAGGGCCATCGCCATGATCCCGGTAATGACTTGGAGCAAAGTGCTGATCGACAGCCAGCGCTGCATCGGTTCGCCCGCTTTCATGGTGATTGGCGACGCATTTCGTGCATAATTTCTTCAAGAAATATTTAAGCGAGCCTTTTCGCCGCGACCTCCCGTTCTTTCAGTGTGCAAGGCTTCTATCAACACTGTGCCATTGCCGCCCTACAGCAATGGTTTCTCGCCCTTAATCTCCCGCCCTTTCGGTGCCGCGCGCTGGGGCCCTCCCCTTCTTCGCCGGTTTTCGCCATGATGCGGCCGACGGAACGGAGACATGGCGAAGGCGCGCAAGGGGAAGGCGGCGAAGGCGGTGGGCGGCACGAGCACGCTCGCCGATGCCGAGCGGGCACTCCGCCTCAGCGAGGCGCATCTGCGCTCGGTGCTGGAGACGGTGCCGGACGCGATCATCGTCATCGACGACCACGGCATCATCGAATCCTTCAGCCCGGCCGCGGAGCGGCTCTTCGGCTACAAGGAAGCCGCCGTGGTCGGCAGGAACGTCAATATGCTGATGCCGTCCCCCTATCGCGAGCAGCATGACGGCTATCTTGCGCGCTATCTCACCACCGGGGAGCGGCGCATCATCGGCATCGGCCGTGTCGTGGTCGGCCAGCGCGCCGACGGCTCGACCTTTCCGATGGAGCTGGCGGTGGGCGAGATCACCCTCGATGACAGGCGCCGCCTCTTCACCGGCTTCGTTCGCGACATCACCGAACGCCAGACGACGCGCGAGCGGCTGCACGAGCTGCAATCGGAGCTGCTGCGCGCGTCGCGCCTCTCATCCATGGGGCAGATGGCCTCGGCGCTCGCCCATGAGCTGAACCAGCCGCTTACCGCGGTCATCAACTACGTCCAGGCTTGCCGGCGGCTGCTCGCGAGCGGCAATGGCGCTGCGCTCGAACGGCTGCAGGAGACGATGGACAAGGCGGTGAGCCAGGCCAACCGCGCCGGCCAGATCATCCACCGCATGCGCCAATTCATCCAGAAAGGCGACACCGACCGCCAGGTCGAGAGCATCAACAAGCTCATCGAAGAGGCGAGCGCGCTGGCGCTGGTCGGCGCCAAGGAGAGCGGCATCCTCGTGCGCCTCGAGCTGAGCTCGGAGCTGCCGCCCGTGCTCGTCGACCGCATCCAGATCCAGCAGGTGCTGGTGAACCTGATCCGCAACAGCGTCGAAGCGCTCAGCACCGCGCCGCGCCGCGAGCTGACGATCAAGACCTACAAGTCGAACGGAGAGATGGTCGAGGTCGCCGTCGCCGATAGCGGTCCCGGCCTCGACGAGGCCGTCGCCAAGCAGCTCTTCCAGCCCTTCATCACCACCAAGGCCCGCGGCATGGGGCTCGGCCTGTCGATCAGCCGCTCGATCATCGACGCGCATGGCGGCAGGCTTTGGGCCGTGCCGGTGCCCCAATCCGGCGTCAGCTTCCAGTTCACCCTTCCTGCCGCCGAGCCTGCCCCGTGAGCGCGGATGCCCGCATCTTCATTGTCGACGATGACGACGCCGTTCGCGACTCGCTGGAGCTGCTGCTGCGATCCTCGGGCTTCGAGACGATCGTCGCTTATGCCTCGGCGCGCGACTTCCTGGCGGAGGCCGCGCCGATGCCGGGCGAGTGCCTGCTCCTCGATGTGCGCATGCCGGACATGGACGGGCTCGAGCTGCAGGAAGAACTCAACCGCCGCGGCATCAAGCTGCCGGTGATCATCATGACCGGCCATGGCGACGTGCCGATCTCCGTCCGCGCGATGAAGGCCGGGGCGATGGACTTCATCGAGAAGCCTTTCTCCGACGAGCTGCTGATCGATTGCGTGCGCCGCGCGCGCCGGCAGGCCGAGGAGGCGCGGCGCGAGGGCGCCGAGGTCGAGGACGTGCGCCGCCGGCTGCAAATCCTGACGCCGCGCGAGCGCGAAGTGCTTCAGGGGATGATTGCCGGCCAGCCGAACAAGCTCATCGCCCATGCGCTCGGCATCAGCCCGCGCACGGTCGAGATCCATCGCGCCCGCGTCATGGACAAGATGGCGGCGCGCAGCCTCTCGGCGCTGGTGCGCATGGCGCTGGCGGCCGGGATCGAGCCGGCCTGAACGCGCGGCGCGGCGGCCTCAGCTCTTCGGCGCGGTCGATCTGGCGGCGCGCGCCTTGTCGATATCGACCTCGACCATCGTCACATCGTCGAGCAGCGCCCCGCCGAAATCGGCATCCTGAACCCGCGCTTTTTTCAGGCTGGCGCTGCGCAGGTCGGCCGCGAAGAATTTGGCGCCTTCGAGGTTCGAGGGAAGGTCTTGCGAACCGACGCCGACGCGCTCCAACGGACCGAGATTGGCGCCGACCAGCATGGCGGCACCGAGATGCGCGTGCGACAGGCAGGCGCCTCTCAGATCGGCGTTGGACAGGTTGGCCTCGCGTAGATCGGAAAACGACAGGTCCACCATCGACAACATGGCACCGGTCAGATTGACACGCCGAAGCCGTGCGCCGACGATGGTTGCCATCGCCAAATTCACATGGCTCAGGTCGTAGCCGCTCAAATCGGCGTGGTTCAGCACCGCGCGTTGGCCGTTCTTGCCGCTGCTTTCCACCCAGATCGCGTGGTGGCGCAGCATCTCGACGAGTGTCTCGCGGGAGATGCTGGAAATGGCCGGCTTGGTAAGCCCCTCCACCTTGAGGGCGCCGGCGAAGACTTCCCCGTCCATGATCGCGCCGCTGATATCGACGCCTTGAACCTCAGCCCCTTTGAAAATGGCTTTGCTCAGACAGGCGCCGCGCAGAATGGCCTCGTTCAACCGGGCATTGGTCATGTCGGCGCGCTCGAGCACCGCCCCGGTCAGGTCGGCACGACGCATGTCGACATTGCGCAGATCCGCATGGTTCAGGACAGCATCCCTGAGATCCGCCCCGGTAAGAACGGCATCGGTGAGCTTCGCCTCGGAGAAGTCGGCGCCGCGGGCGCGAACCTTCGTCGCATCCGCCGCTTGCGGCCGCAGTGCGGCGCTGGCAGCAAGCTCTCCGCTGTCCATCTTCGCAAAGGTGCCCTGGCGAAGATCCGCGCCGCGAAAGCAGGCTCGCTCCATTTGCGCGCCGCGCAGGCAGGCACCCCTGAGGTCGGATTTCGACAGATCCGCGCCATCCAAAGTCGACAGGCGCAAATCGGCCCCGAATAAATTCGCCCCCGAGAGCCGCGTGTCGCTCAGCTTCGATCCGCGAAGATTGGCGCCGGTCAGATCGGCGCGGGAAAGATCGCGTCCGCTGAGATCGAGGCCCGAGAGATCATGGCGGGCGAACGAGGCCGGACGGCCGCCCGAACGGCCGCGAATGTAAAGCTCGTGCAGCTGCAGCACCTGGCGGAATTGCTGCGGCGTAAGACGCTTGTAGTCCGGGCCCGAATATCTGGCATCTTCGAACGGCATGCCAGTATTATTGGGCCAAACCGTTATGAATTACTGAATTGGCGGGGAGCTCTCGAACTCTTTGCCCTGAAAAGCACACGGGCCGCCCGATGCTCTCCTCGCGCCGACACAGTCACGCCGGCTCTGGCGTGGAGCCGTCGACAGCACACGGTGGCGTGCTGACGCCCTTACGTCGCGGTCGCGATCGTTTCGAGCAAACCTGGGGCGCCGGGTTTTCTGCCGGCCGCGCCGCTTCTCCGAGAGATATGGAGGGCGGTGATAATTCCCTCTTAACGAGTATTCGCCACAGTGCGGCGGAATTGAGTTTTCGCCCGCTTCGCCCGGAAGCCGGGCCGGAGGCGCGTCGGTGCAGCGCAGAATCGACATCCACGAGTTCGCCGCGTCGCGGACAGGACGGAGCTACTTCAAGTTCCTCCTCTTCTGCGCCCTGTTCTCGTTCGGCATCGGCTTCGTCTTTTACCAGACCAATCTGCGCTCCTATACCGTAAGCAAGGGCGAAGAGAAGATCACGGCGCTGCAGTTGGTGGATGCGTTCGTGAACGAGTATTCGGGAATTCGCGGCGACCTCCGCAACGATAAAGCGCCCGTCCCCGCCACGTTCCGCGCTCACGCCATCGATCGCTTCAACCGCTCGCGCGACGGCGACCACCTTTTGCGTCTCGACCTGGTCGGTCGGACGGGCCGGGCGATCGTGACGCCGCCGCGAGACCAGGCGATGGCCAAGGTCATCGAGGAATTCGCCCACTCGCCGCATCCACAACCGCGCTCCGCGTTCATCGATGTCGACGGGCATACGATCTTCCGGACGATGTATCCTTCGATCGCCAGTCAGCAGAGCTGCGTCGATTGTCACAACCAACTCCAAGGCGACAAGGGGCACTGGCAGCTCAATGACGTCATGGGCGCGTTTTCAGCCGACGTTCCTGCCGGCCCCTTCCTGCGCCGTAACCTCCTGCAGAGCGCAGGCATGGGGCTCGGTACGTTTGCCGCGCTGAGCGCCGTGAGCCTGTGGATCGCGCTGCTCTACTTCCATCGCAGCCGCGAGCGCGAAGCGACCTTTAGCGCCGTCCAACGCGCCAAGGAGGAGGCTGAATCGGCGAGCCGTTCAAAATCCGAATTCCTGGCGAATATGAGCCATGAATTGCGAACGCCCTTGAATGCCATCATCGGTTTTTCGGACGTCATGGCGGGCGAAAAGTTCGGCCCGCTGGGGAATGAGCGCTATGTGCAATACGTCCACGATGTCGGCGACAGCGGGCGGCATCTCCTGAGCCTGATCAACGACGTTCTCGATATCTCGAAAGTCGAGTGCGGCAAGCTCGATCTCCATGAAGAGGCCGTCGATCTTGCCGAGATCATCGACGGGTCGATCCGGCTTATGCGTCAGCGCGCCGAAGCGGCGCAGGTCTCGCTGACGGCGGATGTGGACGCTTCGCTGCCACAGCTTTGGGCGGATGATCGCCGCATCAAGCAGGTCGTGCTCAACCTGCTTTCGAACGCCGTCAAATTCACACCGGCGGGCGGGAGCGTCTCCCTGCGCGCGTTTGCCGGCAAGGATGGTCTCCGGTTTGCGGTTGGCGATAGCGGGATCGGCATGGATGCGGCCGGCATCGAGCTGGCTCTGCGGCCGTTTGGTCAAGTCGATTCCAGCCTCGCGCGCAAATATTCCGGCACCGGGCTTGGCCTGCCGCTGAGCAAGGCGATTGCGGAATTGCACGGCGGCAC
>JASHUO010000917.1 GCA_030039975.1 Alphaproteobacteria bacterium | reverse complement strand
GGCGGACAGCGTGACCGCGGCAAAACGCGAGGTGGTCTGGCCGCAGGCGCTACGCTTCGACGAGGCGCTGCGCGATCCGCTGGCCGTCCACATGGTGATGCTCGAGAAGCTGGCGCAGCGGGTCGACGAGTTCGACATAATTCACTGCCACGTAGACTATATCAGCTACTCTATCCTGAAGCGGTGCGGCGTGCCGTTCGTGACGACCTTGCATGGTCGGCTCGACCTGCACGAATTGCAGCCGCTCTATGACCTCTTCCCCGATGTGCCGGTGATTTCGATTTCCGATTCCCAGCGCGAGCCGCTGCCGCAGGCCAATTACGTCACCACCGTCTATCACGGCCTTCCCGAGCGCCAGCTGCTGCCGGGCTTCGGCGCCGGGGGATATCTCGCCTTCATCGGCCGCATCTCGCCCGAGAAGGCGCCGGACGCCGCGATCCGCATCGCCGCCAAAGCCGGCATGCGGCTCAAGATCGCCGCCAAGGTTGACAAGGTCGATCGGGAATATTTTACCACGCGCATCGAGCCGCTGCTCGACCAGCCGCATGTCGATTTCATCGGCGAAATCGGCGAGCACGCGAAGGCGGAGTTCCTCGGCAATGCCTCGGCGCTGCTCTTCCCCATCGCCTGGCGCGAGCCTTTCGGCCTGGCGATGATCGAAGCGATGGCCTGCGGCACGCCGGTCGTCGCTTTCCGCAACGGCTCGGTTCCCGAAGTGGTGGAGGAGGGCGTCACCGGCTTCATCGTCGACGACGAGGAGCAGGCGGTAGCGGCGCTGCGGCGTCTCCATTCGCTCGATCGCGCGCGCGTTCGCCGCCGGTTCGAGGAGCGCTTCACCGCCCGCCGCATGGCGGAAGATTATCTCGCGATCTATCGCCACCTCATCTCGCTCCAACGGCCGCTCAAGGCGGTGGTGTGACGGATGGCGGCGCCCGTCGAGAGCGCCGGCAGCGAGCCACCGCGCTCGCCCTTCTACATTCCGGCGACGGGAGGGCTGGCGGGCCAGGCGCTGCATGTGCTGCGCTGCGGCGACTGCTTTGCCGTGCTCGACGCTTACGGGGACGCGCAAGCAATGGCGCCGGGGGCGGAAGGCGCCTTCTTCGCCGATACCCGTCATGTGTCGCAGCTCGCGCTCACCATCGACGGGCTGCGGCGGCCTTTGCTGCTGTCCTCCACCGTCAGCGAGGATAACGTCACGCTCGACGCGGACCTCGCCAACCCCGACCTGGTGGAATCGGGAAGGCTGCGCGCGGCACGCAACCGCGTACACATCCTCAACAGCGCCGTGTTGGGACCGGATGCGCTGTTCCTGCGGCTGGAACTGCGGAATTTCGATCGGGTGCCGATCGGGTTTCGTCTCGCGCTGCATGTCGACGCCGATTTCGTCGATGTCTTCGAGCTGCGCGGCACGATCCGGCGGCAGCGCGGCGAGGGGCTGCCGGAGGAGCGGACGGACAAGGCGCTGGTGCTGGCCTATCGCGGTCTCGACCGCGTCGTGCGGCGCACACGCTTCGAGTTCGAGCCGAAGCCCGACCATCTCGAGGACCGGGCGTCGGTCTGGGACATCGAGCTTCCGGCGGGCCGCACGCGGGTGCTCCAGATCGCCGCGCGCTTCGAGCATGGCGAGCGGCCGAACAGCGGCGGGACGCGCGAAACCGCGCTGGCCGCCGCGGCGCGGCATATCGCCCACCGCGAGGCGCGCTCCACCCATCTCTACAGCAGCAACGAGACCTTCAACGACCTGCTCAACCGCTCGCGCGCCGATCTCGACATGCTGGTGACGGAGACGCCGGACGGGCTCTACCCCTATGCCGGAATCCCGTGGTTCTCCACCGCTTTCGGGCGCGACGGGCTGATCACGGCGTTCGAGACGCTGTGGGTCGACCCGGAGCTTGCCGCCGGCACCTTGCGCTTTCTGGCGGCGCGCCAGGCGACGGCGCTCGACGCCGAAAGCGATGCCGAGCCCGGCAAGATCCTGCATGAGACGCGCCAGGGCGAGATGGCGATGCTGGGCGAGGTGCCGTTCCGCCTCTACTACGGCGGCGTCGACAGCACGCCGCTCTTCGTCGTGCTCGCCGCTGCCTATTACGCGCGCACGGGGGATCTCGCACTCATCCGGGCGCTCTGGCCCAATATCGAGCGGGCGCTGCTGTGGATGACGGAGTATGGCGATCTCGACGGCGACGGCTTCCTCGAATATGACCGCAAATCCGTCAACGGCCTCATCAACCAGGGCTGGAAGGACAGCCACGATTCCATCTTCCATGCCGATGGCCGGCTGGCCGAGGCGCCGATCGCGCTGGCCGAGGTGCAGGCCTACGCCTATGCCGCCTATCGCGGCGCCGCCGATCTCGCCGACGCGCTCGGCGATGACGGGCGCGCCGCCGATCTGCGCAATGCCGCGCACCGCTTGCGCGAGCGGTTCGAAGCCGCCTTCTGGCTGGAGGAGCTGCAAACCTATGCGCTCGCTCTCGATCGCGAGAAGCGGGCGTGCCGCGTGCGCGCCTCCAATGCCGGACATGTCCTGCTCGGCGGCCTCGCGTCGCCCGAACGCGCATCGCGCGTGGCCGAAACGCTGATGGCGCCGCGCTCGTTCTCGAGCTGGGGCATCCGCACCATTGCGGAGGGCGAGGCGCGCTACAACCCGATGTCCTATCATAACGGCTCGGTCTGGCCGCACGACAACGGCCTCATCGCCATGGGGTTCGGCCGCTACGGGCTGAAGCAACCGCTGATGCGGCTGCTTACCGCGCTGTTCGACGCCTCGCTGTTCCTGGAGCTGAAGCGCTTGCCGGAGCTGTTTTGCGGCTTCGCGCGGCGTGCCCATACCGGGCCCACCGCCTATCCCGTGGCGTGCGCGCCGCAGGCCTGGTCCTCGGCCTCGGTCTTCGCCATGGTCGGCGCTTTGCTCGGCATCTCCTTCGAGCCGGCGGCGCGCCGGATCTGCCTCATGCGGCCGATGTTGCCGGCTTGGCTCGACACGCTCAAGCTATCGAATCTGCGGCTCGGCGGCGCCGCGGTCGACCTGCTGCTCGAGCGCCGCGGCGAGGAGGTGGCGCCTCACGTCGTGCGGCGCTCGGGCGATGTTGACGTGGTGATGACGGCGTGAAGGCTA
Organism: Alphaproteobacteria bacterium; assembly: GCA_030039975.1. Taxonomy (GTDB): domain Bacteria; phylum Pseudomonadota; class Alphaproteobacteria; order ATCC43930; family CGMCC-115725; genus DAHUYF01. The sequence goes on along the minus strand of JASHUO010000917.1, from coordinate 1,781 downwards.
ACGTTAGACGTTTATCTTGGGGGAGCGGACAGGCAGTGTCGGAGCGCCGGAGCGAGACTTCGGAGAAGGTGATGTGGCTGCCGCGCTATGCCTCGCGCGGGGCGGCCCGCTTCCTGCTGCACTATGCCTGCCGCCGGCCATGGAGCCATCTCGTCGTGCTCGGCTCGGTCCTGAGCGCGGTTGCCTGCGCCATCGGCTCGCAATACGGCGTCAAGAACCTGGTCGACGTGCTCGGCTCCAATCCCGGTGATGGCCAGCTCTGGGGCGCGGTCGCGATCCTGCTCGCCCTCGTCGGCGGCGACAATTTGCTCTGGCGTCTCGCCGGCTTCGTCGCCAGCTACGCCTTTGTCGCCGTCGGCGGCGACCTGCGGCTCGATCTCTTCGACCATCTTTCCGGCCACGGCTCGCGCTACTTCGCCGACCAGTTCCCGGGCGCGCTCGCGGCGCGCATCACCACCGCCTCCAACGCCGCCTGGAGCATCGAGAACTCGCTGACCTGGACGACGATCCCGCCGGGCGCCGCGGTGCTGAGCAGCATCGCCGTGCTCAGTGTCATCGCCTGGCAGATGACCGCGGTATTGTTCGCCATCGTCCTGGTGCTGGGCTTCATCATCGCCCGGTTCGCCTCGCGCGGCCAGCACCTGCACCGGCACTTCGCCGGGCGTGCCGCCGCCGTCACCGGCAATCTCACCGACGTCGTCGCCAATATCGGCCTCGTCCGTGCCTTCGGTGCGGCGGCGCGCGAGCAGAAGCGGCTGTCGCGCGATATCGAGCATGAGATGTCGGCGCAGCGCGCCAGTCTGCGGGCACTCGAGCGCTTGCGCCTCTTCCATGCCGTCGCGGTCTTCATCGTGACCGCCGGCGTGCTCGGCTGGTCGGTGATGCTCTGGCGCGCCGGCGCCATCACCACCGGCGACGTGGTGCTGACGACGACGCTGGGCTTCACGGTGCTGCACGCCTCGCGCGACCTCGCCATGGCGATGGTCGATCTGATGCAGCATTTCGCCAAGCTCAACGAAGCCATCCAGGTGCTGGGCCTGCCGCATGAGATGCAGGACGCGCCGGAGGCGATGCCGCTGGTCAATGCCAGGGGCGCCGTCGCGTTCGAGCGGGTATCGTTCAGCTATCCCAACCGGCGCGTCGTGCTGCAGGATTTCAGCCTCCGCATCCCGCGCGGCCAGAAGGTGGGGCTGGTCGGTCGCAGCGGCGCCGGCAAATCCACCCTGCTGGCGCTGCTGCAGCGCTTTTACGATCCGGATTCCGGCCGCGTTCTGATCGACGGCCAGGACATCGCCAAGATCACGCAGCAGAGCTTGCGCGGGGCGATCGCAATGGTGCAGCAGGATATCTCGCTGTTCCACCGTTCCGTGCTGGAGAATTTGCGTTACAGCCGCCCGGAGGCGACCGACGAGGAGGTCTATAGCGCCGCCGAAGCGGCCGGCTGCAGCGAGTTCATCCGCCGCCTGCCGCAAGGCTTCCACACCGTGGTCGGCGAGCGCGGGTTGAAGCTCTCGGGCGGCGAGCGCCAGCGACTGGCCATCGCCCGGGCATTTCTGCGCGACGCGCCGATCATCCTCCTCGACGAGGCGACCTCGGCGCTCGACAGCGAATCCGAGCGGGCGGTTCAGGACGCTCTGGTGCGGCTCTTCAAGGGCCGGACCGTGATCGCCATCGCCCATCGTCTGTCGACGCTTGCGGTGTTCGACCGCATTGTGGTGCTCGACCGCGGGCGTATCATTGAAGACGGTCCGGCCGAGGAGCTGTTGCAGCGCGACGGCGCC
>JASHUO010000916.1 GCA_030039975.1 Alphaproteobacteria bacterium | reverse complement strand
CGCCTTGCCGCCGATGAGCAAGGCGAACGCGCAGGCGCTGCTCTGGTCGCACGATGACTTCACCGTCCGCCAACTCGAGCCGGTCGGCGATTACTGGCAAGGCGAGATCGCGACGCCCAAAGGACCCGAGACCGTCTATGTCCTCGCCGACGGACAGATCCTGCACGCGCCGCCGCTGATTGGCGCGCCGTAAGCGGGTTTTTCGTCGCTCCCGCGGAAAGCGGGGGGCCCATTCCGACGCCACACGGCGCATGGACAATCGCGTCAACCCCAAGCCTCCGTCGCCAAGGGGTGCAACCTTATGATGGGTTGCGGGGGTTTCGGCGGGCCGCAATGCCGCTGGATTTTGTGCCGCCGGTGTACACCAGGGGCGTAGGCCGCTCCCCGTTTGCGAAGGGATGATCAGGATGAAAAGGGAACCTGTCGACGTGGCGCAGATTCGGCGGCGATTGCTGCTGAGCCAGGGTGGCTTCGCCGAGCGCTTTGGCCTTTCGCTGCCGACCGTGCGCAATTGGGAGCAGGGCGCGCGGCTCCCCGATGCGGCGGCGCGCGCCTATCTCACCGTCATCGCGCGCGATCCCGACCGCGTCGCCGCCATCCTCGCCGGCGCTGGCAAGGAAACGCTGCTGCGGCTCACGGTGAAGGAGCTGAAATCCGCGCTCGATGCCGCCGACCTCGCCGAAGCCGAGGAGACTAGGACAGACCGTCGCTCACCGGAACATTCTCCGGCGCCAGAGGCATCCCCGCCAGCTTCGCCTGCTGCACCAGCAGTGTGGCAAAATCCTCCTCGGTGAAGCCTTGGCCGATCAGCCCTTGCAGGATCTCGCGCGTCAGCGCCGTCAGCGCCATCGGCGCGTCGAGCTTGCGCGCGGCTTCAAGGCCGAGATCGAGATCCTTCCTGAGGAGCACCGGGGTGAAGGTCGGCGCGAAATCGAGATTGACCAGCGCCGGCGTCTTGTAGCGGCTGAAGGTCGAGCCCATCACGCTCTTGTTGATGAAGTCGAGGAAGGCATGGCGCTTGACGCCGCTCTTCTCGGCCAGGACCGTGATCTCGACCAGCGCCTGGATCACAATGCCGAGGAAGACGTTGTGACAGATCTTGACGATGCGCGCGCGGTCGCCCTCGCCGACATAGCTGACGCCCTGGCCAAGCCGTTCGAGATAGGGGAGGGCGGTCTCGTAAGCCGCTTTCGGGCCCGAGACGACGAGGCTGAGCTTTCCCGCTTTCACCACCTTGGCATTGCCGCTCACCGGCGCTGCGAGCATGGCGGTGCCGCGCTCGGCTGCCGCCTTGCGCACCTCGGCCGAGGCGTCTTCCGAGACGGTCGAGCTGTCGATGAGAATCTTCGGCGATTTGCCGGAGAGGGTCAGCACGCCATCCTTGCCGAGCGTCACCTGCTTCAGATCGTTCGACGCGGAAATCATGGTAAAGACGATGTCGCAGGACGCGAGGTCGGAAGGGCGCTCGACCACGCGCACACCCGATTTCGTCAGCGGCTCGGCCTTGGCGCGGGTGCGGTTCCAGACGCTGACATCGGCGCCCGCCTTCGCCAGGCGCTCCGCCATCGAATAGCCCATGCGTCCGACGCCGATCCAGCCGATCTTGTGCGCTTTCAGATCCGTCATGATGGGCTCCACTGGTTTGCAAACGACCCATCGAGGCTGTAGCCTACCGCCCATGCCGAGGCAACCGGAGAGGTTGAGATGAGCGCGTCACACGGCAGCAACGAGTACCCGATCCCGGCGACAATGAAAGCCTGGGTGCTGGGCGATCCGGACGAGCTCACCTATGTCGAGAAGCCGGTGCCGCAGCCCGGCGCGGCCGAGGTGCTGGTGCGGGTCGATGCCGTGGCGATCTGCGCCACCGATCTCGAGATCATCAGCCACGGCCTGCCGGCGAAGATCGGCGGCGGCCTGCCCTTCAACAAGAACTTCACGCCCGGCCACGAATATATGGGCACGGTGGTGAAGCTCGGACCCGCCGTCGATGAATACCGCGTCGGCGATCGCGTCACCGTCGAGGTCCATGCCGGCTGCGGCCGCTGCGAGCGCTGCCGCCAAGGCATGTATACCTCCTGCCTCAACTATGGCGAGCCGCAGAAGGGCCACCGCGCCAACGGCTTCACCACCGATGGCGGCTTCGCCCAATACGCCATCAACCACATCAACACGCTGGTCCACGTCCCCGACGACATGACCGACGCGGAGGCGACGCTGGTCGTCACCGCCGGCACCTCGATGTACGGGCTCGACGTGCTCGGCGGGATCATCGCCGGCGAAGGCGTCGTCGTCTCGGGGCCGGGGCCGATCGGCTTGCTCGGCGTCGCCGTCGCCAAGGCGCTGGGCGCCGAGCCGGTGATCCTCACCGGCACGCGCGATGCGCGGCTCGATCTCGGCAAGAAGCTCGGCGCCGATCACGTCATCAACATCCGCCGCGAAGATCCCGTCGCGGCGGTGAAGCGCATCACCGACGGCAAGGGTGTCCATTTCGTCGTCGAATGCTCCGGC
>JASHUO010000915.1 GCA_030039975.1 Alphaproteobacteria bacterium | reverse complement strand
CGATGGAGAGCAAGGCGCCGCCCACCGGCTGCAGCGCCGCCGAGGCGACGAGCGCCAGCCCCATGCGGCGCAAGCGCCGCGGCACTTCCGCCGTGAAGATCTGGCCGCCGCTCACCAGTCGGCACAGCAGCAGCGCTTCGCGCACGGCGGCGAGCAGCGGCAGCGCCGGCAGGGTCAGCGCGGCGCAGGCGGCTAGGCGACCGCCGAGGCCGAGCACCGCCGGGTCGATGCCGCTGCCGGCGAGGGCCGGCTGATAGGCGAGGAGCCCCGGCCAGACCAGCGTCGCGCCGAGCCCGAGCAGCAGCACAATAAGATAGAGTAGGACGAGCCAACGGATATGGCGGCCAAGGCGCGGCAGAGTGGCTGCGGGATCACCGGGAGAAGCACGGGAGGGCATGTCGGCCACCCAAAATATCTTGTCGCGACAGAAAATTTAATTTATGTGTATCGATAATACAATATCGAAATCGTAAACTTGTCCCAACGGTCCCGAGGGCGCAGGAGAGATCGGATGTTGCGAGCGGCAGGGCGAAAAACGCTTGAGCGCCGGGTTCTGCCAGACCATGGTGGCACGGTTTTTTCGCGCGCCGCGCAAGGCGAGGCTGGCATGGGAGAAGCGGTTCCGATCGCGGTCGACGCCGCGCCGCAGGACGAGGCGGCGCTGGCGGCGGCGGTCGACCGCGCGGCGGCGGCGCTGCTGGCGCGCCAGCAGGCGGACGGGCATTGGGTCTTCGAGCTCGAGGCCGACGCCACCATTCCCGCCGAATACATCCTGCTGCAGCATTATCTCGACGAGATCGACGACGCGCTGCAGCAGCGGCTCGCGCACTATCTCCGCGGCATTCAAGGCGCCGATGGCGGCTGGCCGCTCTTCCATGGCGGCGCCGCCGATCTCTCGGCCAGCGTCAAAACTTATTTCGCGCTGAAGGCGGTGGGGGACGCGCCCGAGGCGCCGCACATGGCGCGCGCGCGGGCGCTGATCCTCGCGCGCGGCGGCGCGGCGCTCTGCAATGTCTTCACCCGCATCCAGCTCGCGCTGTTTGGCGAGCTGCCCTGGCATGCGGTGCCGGTGATGCCGGTCGAGATCATGCACTTGCCGCTCTGGTTCCCGTTCCATCTCAGCAAGGTGAGTTATTGGTCGCGCACGGTGATCGCGCCGCTGTTGGTGCTGATGGCGATGAAGCCGCGGGCACGCAATCCGCGCGGCATCACGGTGAAAGAACTCTTCGCGCCCGGCACGCAGGCAAAGCCGCCCAAGGCCAGGGGCTCGATCTGGGCGGTGCTGTTCAACACTCTGGACAGCGTGCTGCGCGTTGCCGAGCCCTATTTCCCCGCGCGCTCGCGCCAGAGCGCCATCGCCAAGGCGCAGGCTTTCGTCGAGGAGCGCCTCAACGCCGAGGATGGGCTCGGCGGGATCTATCCCGCCATGGCGAATGCGGTGATGATGATGGAGTGCCTCGGCGTCCCCAAGGACGATCCCGCTCTCGTCACCGCCAAGACGGCGCTGAGGAAGCTGCTGGTTCTTGCTCCCGACCGCTGCTATTGCCAGCCCTGCGTCTCGCCGATCTGGGATACCGGGCTCGCGGCGCTTGCGCTGATGGAAGTGGGCGGCGCCGAGGCGAACGCTCCCGTGCGGCGCGCGCTCGACTGGCTCGTCGAGCGTCAAGTGCTCGATGTCGCCGGCGATTGGGCGACGTGGCGACCCGAGGTCCGGCCCGGCGGCTGGGCCTTCCAATACGCCAACCCGCATTACCCCGATGTCGACGACACCGCGGTGGTAGCGATGGCGCTCGACCGCTTCGACCGCACGGCTTACCGGCCCGCGGTCGAGCGCGCCCATGAATGGATTGCCGGCATGCAGTGCCGCGGCGGCGGGTGGGGCGCTTTCGATGCCGACAACAGCTATTTCTACCTGAACTACATTCCCTTCGCCGATCACGGCGCGTTGCTCGACCCGCCGACGGCCGATGTCTCGGCGCGCTGTGTCAGCTTTCTCTATCAGCTCCGTGGCACCGGCGCCGTCGACCGCGTCGCGGCGCAGGGTCTCGAGTATCTGATCCGCGAGCAGGAAAGCGACGGCTCCTGGTTCGGGCGTTGGGGCACCAATTACATCTACGGCACCTGGTCGGCGCTGTGCGCGCTGCGCATGGCCGGCATGGACCGGCAAGCGCCGGCCATCCGCCGCGCCGTCCAATGGCTCGTGGCGCGGCAGCGGCCGGATGGCGGATGGGGTGAGGATGGCGGCTCTTATTGGTCGGACCGTCGGCGCGGCGAGGGCAAGGAGAGCACGGCCTCGCAGACGGCCTGGGCGCTGCTTGGCCTGATGGCCGCGGGCGAGGTGGATCATCCCGCGGTGGCGCGCGGCGTGCGCCATCTGCTGGCGACGCAGCAGGCGCACGGGCTCTGGGACGAGTCGTGGTACACCGCGGTGGGTTTCCCGCGGGTCTTTTATCTTCGCTATCACGGCTATCGCGCCTATTTCCCGCTCTGGGCACTGGCGCGCTACCGCAATCTGCGCCGCGGCAACGACACGACGCGCGCTTACGGCATGTGATGCGCGTTGCGGCGGTCACCGGGCTTGCCGTGGAGGCGCGTATCGCCCGCCGCGCCGGGCTCGCCGCCGCAGCGTCCGGCGGCGATGCCGCGCGCACCCGGGCGGTCACCGCGCGCCTCATCGCCGACGGCGCCACCGCTCTCGTCAGCTTCGGCATCTGTGGCGGGCTCGATCCGGCGCTGCAGCCGGGATGCCTGTTGTTGCCCGAGGCCGTGCGCGACGAGGCGGGGAAGCGATGGGCGGCGGAGCGCGCCTGGCACGCGCGCATCGCCGCGGCGCTCGCGGCGCGCGGCATCGCG
>JASHUO010000088.1 GCA_030039975.1 Alphaproteobacteria bacterium | reverse complement strand
GACGAGCTTTTCCGGCGCCGGCGGCACGATGGCACCAACCTCTACCGGGTGATACTGATCGCGGATGTCGAAGACGCGCACCCCGGCATTCTGATAGGTGGCAAAGATGAGATCGGAGCTGACGAAGCTGCCGGGCCGGTTCTCATGGATGTTGTGCGGGCCGAAATGCCCGCCGATCTTGACGTAGTCGGTGTCGGACGGGGTCGGCATGGTGGCGATGCTGACGGGATTGCTGTTCTCGCGATTGTCGAAGACCCAGATCAGCTTCAGCCCGTCCTCCTGATTGTCGAGCACCGCCTCATCGACGACGATGAGCAGCTCGCGGTCGGGGAGCGGCAGAGCGTTGTGCGTGCCGCCGCCATAGGGCGGGCACCACACTTTGCGCGTGATCAGCTTAGGCGCGCTGCGGTCGGCGACGTCGACGACGGCAAGGCAGGCGTCGCGCCAGCTGCAATAGGCGATGTCGCCATGGACGATCGGATGATGGAGGCCGTAGCGGCCGTAGGGCGACGGCCAATGCGGCGTCTCGCCCGCAGCGAGATTCATGCCGGGCAGCCAGAAGCGGCCGGCTTCGCGCGGCTTCGTCGGGTCGGCCATGTCGATGGTGATGAGGATGTAGTCGCTGAAGCCGTCGAGCAGCGCCGAGGCATAGGCCCAGCGTCCGCCGACATACCAGCAGCGGTGCAGGCCGCCGCCCTCGACCGGCAAAAAGCCGATCTGGCGCGGCGCATCCGGCTTGGCGATGTCGTAGACGGCGAGACCCGCCGACCAGCTGCGTTTCTCCGGCGCGCCGGCATGGGCGTGGAGCGCCGCCTTGCCTTTGTAATAGTTGCGCTCATCGGCGAAATCCGCCTGCGCGAACATGTCCTTGGCGTGGATCACCAGGAGCAGATCCTCATGCGCCTGGAGATGGATGTTCCAGGTGTTGGGCGGCGCTGCGACATAGGCGACGGGCTTGGGCGCGCGGGGCTCGCGCAGATCGAGAACGCTGAAGCCCTTGGAGAACATGTGCCCGACATAGCCATAGCTGCGATGCACCATGAGCTACACGCCATCGGCGCGTCCGCCCTGGTCGCTATGGCCGATGAGACGCATGTTGCGGGCATGCGTCGGCGCCGGAAGATCGCTCGCTGCCATCGGTCTGCCTCCCTTTGTCGGGCGTTACGCCGCCCCTGAGAAACAGCATAGCACCTCGAACCGAGCACGCCCCGCCGCAAATTCGATCGGCGCTCCCGCGAAAACGCGGGGCAGCCCCGCGTCAACTCTAGCTAAAGCACGCCGCGGCGCGCGAGATGGCGCATCAGCGCGCGCGCGCCGAATTCCCAGCGCGGCAGGCGGTCGCTGGTATCGACGCGGTTGACGAGGGCGCCGAGCTTCGGCGAGGAGATCGTGACGATGTCGCCGCGCTTGTGGGTGAAGCCTTGGCCGTTCTCGCCGCGATCCTCGGTCGGCGCGAACATCGTGCCGCAAAACAGCACGAAGCCGTCGGGATATTGATGCGCGGCGCCAATCGTCTGCGCGACGAGCTCGGTCGGATCGCGGCTGATGAGCCGCATCGAACTCTCGCCGGTCAAGGTAAAGCCATCCTCGCCTTCGACCTTGAGGCTCACCGTGCAGGCACGGACATCGTCGAGCGTGAAGCTGCGGTCGAACAGTCGGATGAACGGGCCGAGCGCGCAAGAGGCGTTGTTGTCCTTGGATTTGCCGAGGAGCAGCGCACTTCTGCCTTCGAAATCGCGCAGATTGACGTCATTGCCGAGCGTCGCGCCGAGAATGGACCCGCGGCTCGACACCACCAGCACCACCTCGGGCTCGGGATTGTTCCAGACCGACGCGGGATGGAGACCGATGCCGGCGCCGGTGCCCACCGCCGACATCGGCTGTGCCTTGGTGAAGATCTCGGCATCGGGGCCGATGCCGACCTCGAGATATTGCGACCAGAGGCCGCGCGCGACGAGCGCTTCTTTGAGCCGCGCCGCCGCCGGCGTGCCGGGCTTGATGCTGGCGAGATCGGCGCCGATCTCGCGCCCAAGAGTGCGGCGCACGCCCTCTGCCGCCGCGGGATTGCCCTTGCACTGCTCCTCGATGACGCGCTCCAGCAGGCTCTGCATGAAGGTGACGCCGGCCGCCTTGATCGCCTGCAGATCGACCGGCGCGAGGAAATGCGCCAGTCCCGGGCTGCGCCGTGCCGCGGCGCTGTTGGTCAGCAGCTCGGCGATGCTGCCGATGCGCTCGCCCGGCGCGCTCCGCGCCAGCGCCGCGGGATCGTCCGCCTCCAGCAGATCGGCGACAGTCGGCGCCGCGCGCCCGAGCGCGAAGACGCCGTCCTGGCGCAGCACGGCCACCTCCGGCCCCGGCTCCTCTCCCGGCCGCCAGACGCGCGCGATCAGAAGCCCTTCGCTCCCGTCCTCGGGCAGGCTGGTGCGGGGGTCGAGCACGATCTCCATGGCAGGCTCCTCCGATCTGACCAGCGCCTCTTAGCACCGGCGGGCGGAGAGAGCGAGAGAGCGCAGAGGGTAGTGCGCGGCCGATCTACATGAGCGCGTAGGATCAAAGATTCGCACAAGCTCGCGCCCTCAACGACGCCTTGCCCGCGAAAGCGGGCATCCAGGGCGTCAGG
>JASHUO010000914.1 GCA_030039975.1 Alphaproteobacteria bacterium | reverse complement strand
GGCTGCATCGATGCGCCGAGCGCGGGCACGGTCGAGGTCTGCGGCGCGGCGATGGGCCGGCTCGGCGACAACGCGCTGGCCGATTTCCGCGCCCGCAATATCGGCTTCATCTTCCAGGGCTTCAGCCTCATTCCGGTGCTCTCGGCTTATGAGAATGTCGAGTACCCCCTGCTCCTGGTCGGCGGCCCGGCGGCCGAGCGGCGCGAGCGGACGCTCGCCATGCTGGAAGCGGTCGGCCTCACCGATCAGCGCCGGCAGCGCCCGAACGAGCTGAGCGGCGGCCAGAAGCAGCGCGTCGCCATCGCCCGCGCCCTGGTGAAGCATCCCGAGATCGTGCTCGCCGACGAGCCGACGGCCAATCTCGATACCCGGACCGGCGCGGCGATCATCGAGCTCATGCACGAGGTGCAGGCGGAGTTCGCTACCACCTTCATCTTCTCGACGCACGACCCGCAGCTCATCTCGCATGCCGACGAGACCTTCACCATCCGCGACGGCGAGCTGGTCGCGCATGCCGAGGGAGGCCGCGCGTGATGCTGCTCAAGATCGGCTTCCGCAACATCCTGCGGAACGGCCGCCGCTCGGCCATCACCGGGCTGGCTGTCGCCGTCGGCGCGGTTGCTCTCCTCGTCTTCGGCGCTTTCCAGGCCTACATCTTCGCCGGGCTGCAGACCCAGGCGGTGCAGCGCGCCGGCCACCTGACGGTGTTCCGCGACGGCTATTTCCTCTACGGCGCCGGCAATCCCGCCGCCTACGGCATCGACGACTACCAGCAGGTGATGGCGACGATCGCCGCCGATCCCGTGCTGAAGCCGCTCATCAACGTGATGACGCCGACGCTGACCTTGTACGGCATCGCCGGCAATTTCGAAGGCGAGAACGACGCCGCCAAGACCTTCTTCGGCGTCGGCGTCATTCCGTCCGACCGCGAGCGCATGCGGCAATGGGACGAGTACGGCGCCAGCCGTCCTTATGTGCCGGACATGCGGCTCGCCGACAATGACGACACGCGCGGCATCCTCGGCGCCGGCCTCGCCCGCATCCTCAATCTCTGCGCGCCGCTCAAGGTCGCCAACTGCCCGGCGCCACCCGCGGCAAAGCCGGACCCGGCGCCGACGCAACAGCAGGATTTCAGCGACCTCGTGCGCAACGACATCACCAGCGCCGCCGATCCCGACGCGAAGATGCCGCGCATCGACCTGCTCGCCGCCACCGCCGGCGGCGCGCCCAACGTCGTCAGCCTCTATGTGAGCGGCGCCGAACCGCAATCGGTGAAGGAAGTCGACGACAATTACGTCGGCATGCATCTCGCGCTCGCCCAGCAGCTGCTCTATGGCCGCGGCGAGCACAAGGTGACCGGCATCGTGCTGCAGCTGCACCGCAGCGAGGACATGGCGGCGGCGCGGGCGCGGCTCGTCGCTCTTTTCAAGCAGAAAGGGCTCGACCTCGAGATCCGCGATTTCGCCGACCTCACGCCGGAATATGCGCAGATCCTCAACTTCTTCCGCGCGATCTTCCTGTTCATCGCCGTGATCATGGGCGTGATCGTGCTCTTCGCCGTGGTCAACACCATGACCATGACGGTGATGGAGCGGACCAACGAGATCGGCACGACGCGCGCCATGGGCGTGCGCCGCTCCGGCATCCGCCGCCAGTTCCTGCTCGAAGGCTCGCTCTTGGGCGCGATCGGCGCGACGCTCGGCGTTCTGCTCGCCGCCGTGATCGCGCTCGCGGTCAATCATTTCGGGCTGTCCTGGACGCCGCCGGGCAACGCCAATCCGGTGCCGCTGCGGCTCTATCTCTTCAATGGCGGCCCGCTCATCCTCGGCACCTGGCTCGGCCTCGTGCTCGTCGCCACCATCGCCGCGCTCATCCCCGCCAACCGCGCCGCCAAGCTGCCGGTGGTGGACGCGCTGCGCCATGTCTGAGGCTGCCATGACCCGAACGACGACGCTTTTCGCCGCGCTTGCGCTGGCGCTCTCGCTCCCCGTTACGGTGGCCGAGGCTCAGACCGCGCAGCAGATCATCGCCGCCGCCGACAAGGTACGCAATCCCGACGCGCCCTTCCGCGTCACCAACAAGCTGGCGGAATTCGTACACGGCGCGCTGCACGACACCGACGAGATCGTCGTCTATGCCAAGGTCGATCCCGCGACCGGACAGTTCCGCGATCTCGTGCGCTATGTCGAGCCGCCGCGCGATGCCGGCAAGATGGCGATGCTCGATGGCACGCAGCTGTGGTTCTACGACCCCGCCTCGAAGGCGAGCGTGCGCATTTCGCCGCAGCAGCGCCTGATCGGCCAGGCCGCGATCGGCGACGTACTGACCGTCAATCTCGCGGTCGACTACACGGGAACGCTGATCGGCGCCGAGACCATCGAGGACAGCACGCGCAAGAGCCGCGAGTGCTGGCATCTCGACATGAAGGCGGCGAACGACCACGCGACCTACAACCGCGTCGAATATTGGTTCGAGAAAGGGACCTACTATCCCATCAAAGGCAAGTTCTATTCCGACAGCGGTCGGCTGCTGAAGATCCTCTATTACGGCAAATTCGCCCCGGCGCTCGGCGGCATCAGGCCGACCGAAGCGATCATCATCGATGCCGTCGACAGCGCGCTGGTGACCCGGATCGATTTCGGCGACTACCAGTACCAGCAGATCCCCGAGACCTGGTTCCAGCGCGACTATCTCCCGCGCCTCCGCATCGAGTGATGCGCCCCCTCCGCCTTGCGCCGCTGCTGCTGACGCTTGCGGCCGCGCCGGCGCTCGCGGACGAGAACCAGGACCTGAACCTCATTCCGCCGAGCGTGACGGAGCCCGCACCGCCGGCGAGCACCCCGCCAACGCCGACGCAGGATCTGCGGCAGCGCATCTATCTCGAGAACGCCCTCATCCTCAATGACCGGCGCGGCGTTCTGGTTCCGGCGCCGGCACCGCCGGCGCCCGACTGGCAGCAGCGGCTCTTCCTCGATGCGCGCAAGGAATGGGCGCTTTCCGACCAGGCGAGCGTCACTTACAGCGGCCGGCTCAATCTGCAGGCGGACGATGTCGAGCCCACCCCCACCCACCACAATATCCGCAACGATTTCCGCGAGGGCTATGTCAGCTGGCAGCCGCTCTCCTCGACATATCTCGATCTCGGCCGCATCAATCTGAAGAACGGCGTCGCGGCCGGCTTCAACCCGACCGACTTCTTCAAGACGCGCACCGTGGTCGAGCCGCTGTCGATCGATCCCGCCGTGCTGCGCGAAGATCGGCTCGGCACCTTCATGCTCGAGGGGCAGCAGCTCCTCGAGCACGGCGCGGTCACCCTCGCTTACGCGCCGAAGCTCTACGACCCGAGCCGGATCTACACGCAGACGAGCCTGCCGAGCTTCGATCCCATGCTCGACCGCACCAACGCGCATGACCGGCTGCTGCTGAAGGGCAGCGTCGACATCGCCGAGGGCGTGAACCCCGAGTTCCTCGTCTATCACGAGGGCAACCGCACCCAATTCGGTACCAACATCACCGAGGGCATCGGCCAGAGCACGGTGCTTTATGCCGAATGGGCCGGCGGCGACCGCGCCAGCCTTATCGCCGATGCGTTCCGCTACGGCATCGACACCGGCACGCTCCCGCCGAGCGCGTCCGCCGTGCTGCCCTTCGACCCGCGCAGCTATTTCCAGAACGATCTCACCGCCGGCCTCTCCTACACCACCCCCAACAAGATCGTGCTCAATCTCGAATACCAGTTCCACCAGGCCGGCTTCTCGCCGCAGGACTGGCGCAACTGGTTCACCACCGGACAAGCGCACGCGAATACGCCGGCGATCACCGAGAGCCTGTGGTACGTCCGTTCCTACGCTGCCGATCAGCAGGAGCCGATCAACACGCATGCGATCTTCGCGCGCGCCGATTGGCAGGATGCCTTCATCCCCGATCTCGAGCTCACTGCCTTCATCCGCGTCGATCTCCATGACGGCTCAAGCGTCGCGCAAGCGACCGCCGACTACTACCTCTCGAACGCCTGGACGGTGGGCGCGGTCGCTGCGGTCGATCCCGGCGGGCGGCGCACCGATTTCGGCAGCCTGCCCCAGGCGGCCAGCCTCATCCTGAAGCTCGCGCGCTATTTCTGAACGGAGGACAACCATGCCCGCGCTCCTCGCCATCGTCTCGCATACGCCGTCTTGGGTGTTCATCGTCTTCGCGCTGTTGGTCCTGCTCGGCGTCCAAGCGCTGCGGCCGCGCAGCGTCGCGGTGGCGCGGGTCTTCGCGACTCCGGCGGTGTTCATCGCCTGGGGTCTCGTCAGCCTGGTCCTCGCGGCGCAACGCGCGCCGCTGGCACCGGTCGCCTGGGTGCTCACCGCAATCGCCGGCGGCAGCCTGGCGCTGCTCACCCTGCGCCTCGA
>JASHUO010000913.1 GCA_030039975.1 Alphaproteobacteria bacterium | reverse complement strand
CTGCGGCCTTGGCCACCCCATCGGCATCGCCGAGGCCGTCATGCTGGAGAGTCTGAGCCACGCCGCGCGCACCGCCGCCTTTGCCATTCCCGGCGGGCTCGGCGTTCAGGACGGGGCGTTGCTGCTGCTGTCGGTGCAGCTCGGGCTCGGCGCCGAGGCCGGGCTTGCTCTGTCGCTCGCCAAGCGGTGCCGCGAGTTGGCGCTGGGCGCGCCCGCGCTGTTCGCCGGCTACATCACCGAGGCGCGCCGCCTCGCGACAACAGGCGGATGGCGAGGCGCGCCGCCGCCGGCATGAGGCGGGGCCGCAGCAGGCGGAAGTCGTAAGGCGCGAGCCGGCGCGAAAGCCTCCGGCCGCTGGCGTCGTCGGTTTAGGTGGGCGGGCGGATGACGGTGCTGCCCCGCTCTAGCATTTCGTCGGGATCCAGGCCCCGGTCGATGCCGTGCGGCACGACGCTCTGACCTGGCGCCGCGGCGAGTTTCTTGTCGTCCAGGAAGACATCGACCTCGTCAGGCTCGAACGACACGAGGTTGGAGACCCGAGCGACCTCGGGCCAGGCCTTCGGATAAGACCACGCCGCATGCTTCCGGCTGCCGATGTCGTAGTAGCTGGCCAGACCCTTATAGGGGCAGAATGTCTGTCGCTCGGCCGGCGTCAGCGCGGTCTCGTCGATGTCCGCGCGCGGCACGTACCAGCGCGGCGCAAAACCGGACTCGAACAACACCACGGGGCGCGTCGTGTCGGCGATCACCCGATCGCCGAGCCGGACGACGAGATGGCGCGAGCTCTGGCGGATATCGATGCGGTGATACGCGTCTGCGGCGTGCCCGACAATGCGCTCGTCCTCCTCGTAGAAGGCGTCCATCGCTCGCCAGGCAAACGCGATCCGGCTTTGCAGCACGCTGGCATGGTCGGGCAAGGCGGTGTGCTGCCATGCAGCGTGGTCGGTGCTCCTGTCTCCGACGCTCACGCTGAACCACGCCGTGTCGCCGAGGTCGCGGTGCTGTGTCTTCCGGCTCTCATCGCGGAGGACGCCTCGCCGGATGTCGGCGAGCGGGAAATACGCAACCGGGTAGCGGGCGGGCTCGTGGAGAAGGACTACGTCCTCGCTGTCGGCGATCCACTCGCCCGCGAACTTCACCCG
This sequence comes from Alphaproteobacteria bacterium, assembly GCA_030039975.1. Taxonomy (GTDB): domain Bacteria; phylum Pseudomonadota; class Alphaproteobacteria; order ATCC43930; family CGMCC-115725; genus DAHUYF01. The sequence goes on along the minus strand of JASHUO010000913.1, from coordinate 4,156 downwards.
CATCCGTCGGCGTAGCGGCTCGGCGAACAGCAGTCGTTGCGGGAGCGGCTCGGGGGTGAGGAAGCGGCCCACCGTCGCGCCGCCCAAAGGGCCTTGTTGCCATGATAGTCCCATCGTCATCCTCCTTTGGTCCGCTGCGCTGAATCATGTCGCGCGACGACCACGCTCCTGCAAGGTCCAGGTGTTTCCGTCCGGGTCGGCGAAGTCCGCAAAGCTCGCACAGTCGCGACGCTGGGGGTGCAATCCCATGCTCCAACCTCCCGCCCAGTTCTCGACCGGGTCCTTCTGCCGGATCTCGCTGACATCGACGCCGCGGCCGATCAATTTCGCTCGCTCGGCGGCGAGGTCGCTCGTCACGAGGCACAAATTGTGCACGCGGCTACCCGAAGGCGCCACAACCAAGTGCACCGAACACGCGGACCCGGGCGGGGTGAGCTGAACGACTCGGAAATCGGGCGTGGGGCGGTAGGGGCTACATGATCGAAGTGAAAAGGTATTGCGAACCACAGAGTCCGCTATCGAATGTGAGGCAGACCTCGAGGTCCGAGGATGATCCCATGCAACGTCCCCGCCGTCTCGCCTACGAGATACGGGGTTTGATGAAATCATCCCAGAGGAGATATCCGCCCAAACCGACAAAGATTGTGGCCATGCCTCCGCCGCGCAGTACCCCGTAAATGCTAGGATGTTCCATGCACAGGAAAAACAGATAACCGCCCCCGCACAAAGAGACGATTGCGAAGAGAAATAGCAGAGCTCTTCTCAAGAGAATTTTCATCGGTGTCGCCTCGGCGCTCAAGACCAGCAGTTCGCGGCATATGACAGGCATCGTTAGGGATTGAGTTTGGGCATGAGCGCGACGTTTGCATTGACGATGACGCTGACATCCATCTCGCCGGCTTGCAGCGTGGTCAGGCCGGCGAAGCTGGCTGGTTGAACGCCGATGAAGCGTGCCGGCTTCACTTCCGGATATGGCGCGGCGACGTCGAGGTTGCGGTAGCGCTCGATCTGCATGCCCATATCACCGGCCACCTGCTGTGCTTCGGCGCGCAGCTTGGCGAGACCTTCGGTGGTAAGTTCCTGGCGAACGGCGGCAAGCGTCTCCGGCGATACATCAAAGCGCGTGTCGGAGATGATGGCGCCGTCCTGCTGCAATTGCGTCACCAATCTCACGAGCCCCCGCATATCGCGGCCGTCTAGAGTGATGAGTTGAGCGGCCTTCCACTCGCCTGCCGCCGCAAGCATGGCCGTATTGGCATCCGCCCCCGCTTGAAAGCCGACGCCTGGCACAGCGCGCGGAAAAGACGTCGGCGTCTGCCGCACCACCGCGAAGGCGCCGACTTGGACGGTCGTCCCCTCCGACTTCCTCGCGTGCGCCAGCGCGGCCGTCATTCGGCGGTTCAACTCCGCTTCGATCGCGCGCGGATCATTCCCGGCGACTTCGACGCGAAGCTCGATGTGAGCGAGGTCGCGCGCGATCAGGCGATCGGCACGATAGGTGAGATGAAGATTGGTGGCGTTGCGATCCGAATCAGACGGCGTGACGATGGTCAAATCCGCCTGCGATGGCGAGCAGGACAGCAGCAGCAGCGCTGCGGAAAACAGCAACGCGCGAGAGGAGTGCTTGTATAGCGGCTGCGGCCATTGTGTTTCCATGGGGCTTGCTCCAAAGAAGCGTAGAAGCAGCGCCGTTCTATCGTTGATTGGTGACTGGAAACTTGCCGATCTTGGACTCTATTGCGAAAAATTAGGGCAAATTTGTTCGATTGAGCAGTGCTGTTGCCGCTCTCTCGTCGCGTGCAGCCGGCGCCGGCGCGCAGCCCGGATCACGCGCACACGAAACCCGATTAGGAAAAATTCAGTGGCGACCGCAAAGGAAGTCGGTCAGTCTTGATCCGCTCCAGTGTCTGCCCTTCGCGCACCTTTCTCGAACGGAAGGTGATCCTCATGACCAAGATGCGCGCGGTTCAGATTCCACGGGCAAAGGGCGCTTTCGAGCTGGTCGAGCGCGACATGCCCGAGCCGCGCACCGGCGAAGTGCGGGTGCGGGTTCAGGCGTGCGGGGTCTGCCGCAGCGATTCCATCACCCAGGAAGGTCTGTTCCCCGGCATCCGCTATCCGATGGTCCCGGGGCACGAGATCGCCGGCGTCATCGATGCGGTGGGGCCCAATGTTCCACAACAATGGACGGTCGGACGGCGCGTCGGCGTGGGCTGGTTCGGCGGTCATTGCGGCTATTGCGAGCCCTGCCGCCGCGACGACATGATGGATTGCCGCAATCTGAAAATTCCGGGTATCTCCTATGACGGCGGCTATGCCGAGGCGATGATCGCGCCGTTCGACGCGTTGGCGTCCATCCCCGACGACCTCAAAGCCGAAGACGCAGCCCCGCTGCTCTGCGCTGGGGTGACCACTTACAACGCTCTGCGCCGCAGCGGAGCCCTGCCCGGTGATCTCGTCGCCATTCTCGGCGTCGGCGGCCTCGGGCATCTCGGCGTGCAATTCGCCGCGCGCATGGGCTTTCGCGTCGCCGCGATCGGGCGCGGGCGAGGCACGGCGGGCATGGCCCGTGAGCTCGGCGCTCATGCCTATATCGACAGCGAAACGCAGAACATCGCCGAAGCGCTGCAAGCGCTGGGCGGCGCCAGCGTGGTGCTCGCCACTGTCCCCAACGGCCCGCTGATGAGCAAGGTCATCGACGGGCTGGCCGTGCGCGGCAAGCTGGTCGTCGTCGGCGTCTCGGCAGAGCCGATCGAAGTGACGCCGTTGCAGCTCATCGGCGCCAGCCGCACGATCAGCGGGCACGCCTCCGGAACCTCGCAAGACTCCGAGGACGCCATGCGCTTTTCGAGCCAAGCGCGAGTCCGGCCGATGATCGAGACGATGCCGCTCGAACGGGCCGCCGAGGCCTATGATCGCATGATGTCGGGCAAGGCCCAATTCCGCATGGTTCTGGTCACCGGTCGGTAGCGGCGCGGCCCGCCTCCACCTCGCGCCCCCGCCCCATCGCCGTCATCATCTCGCCGACATCGGGCCGCCGCCCGATCACATGGCGATAGCGCGCGATGGCGGCCGCGACGAGCTCGCCGTTGCGGCCGAGCAGCGCGTCGCCGAGCTCGATCACGTGGAGATTGGGCCAAAGGCGCGGCCGGATGCGCCGCACCTCGGCGAAAGCCTCGTGCGCCGGACGGTCGGGCCGCGCCTGCGCCAGGATCAGCGCCATCGCCGCCGTCGAGCGCGAGATGCCCATATGGCAATGGACGAGGAGATGCGCTTCAGGAATCCGCGCGAGATCGCGGCCGAAGCGCAGCAGCGCCACCACGTCCTCGTGCTGCGCCAGCTTCATTTCCGGCTGCGCCTCGGTGATGTCATGAAAACGCAAATCGAGCCGCTCGTGCTCGCCAAAGGCGCCGAAGGCGTCGGGATCGGGAAATCCGGGATCGAGCAGCGACAGGACGTGCGTCACCCCCGCGGCGCCATGGCCGGCAAGCTCGGCGATGCCGCAGACAGTGATGCGAAAGGCGACGAACTCGCTGGCGCTGGTCACGGCGAATTTCCCCTGATGTGGTGCCGCGCATAGCGCAGCCGCTGCCGCGGGTCCAGCCCGGTCCGTCGGATCGACGCGAGCGGCAGCGGCGCGGGGTGACGCAGACCCAGCAAACGCGCCGGTTCCACGGTGCTGGACGTGGCTGCAAAGGCATTATCCACAGTCCCCCCCTTCGCGGATTTGCCGTCATTATCTCATAAGCATAGAATGCTAACGCTCCAGATTGGGGGTAGGGAGGTGACAGCCGATCGGCTCGCACCGGAAACAGAGCCTCTTGCGACATCGGACACTTTCGGCGGAGGGCCGACTGCAGAAGAGACTTTGCGTGCCACGTTTGACCTGGCGGCGGTCGGCATCGTGCATGTTGCCCTCGACGGCCGCGCTCTCCGCGTCAATCAGAAGCTCTGCGACATCTTTGGTCTAACGCGCGACCAGCTGCTGCAATACCGCTTCCAAGAGCTTACCCATCCCGACGATCTTGCTGCCGATCTGAGCCTGTTCCGCCGCCTGCTTGCCGGCGAAATCCCGGCCTACAACATGGAAAAGCGATATATTCGCAGTGACGGCAAGCTGATCTGGGCCGATCTCTCTGTCTCACTCGCCCGAGAC